>JAKZWH010000263.1:0-8567 GCA_047515615.1 Acidimicrobiales bacterium
GCTCCTGGCTAGGCGAGCCGGAGAAGCGCACCATGCGCCGCCAGTGGGCACTGGAGTTCGACGACCTCGCCGCCCAACTCGACTGACCTCAACTACCCGACCGAATCCGAACGGACCAGAAGGGCACTGACATGACAGACAAGAGGAACCGCGGACTGATCCTTCCCCCCAGCGCCACCGTCTCGCGCCGTCAGGCGCTCAAGATGGGCGCCTACGGCATTGGCGGCATAGCCGTGGGAGGATCGCTGCTCGCGGCCTGCGGCGACGACGACGAGGCGGCCCCAGCCACCACCACCGCGGCACCGGCCACCACCGCGGCCCCGGCCACGACGGCCGCTCCGGCTGGCAAGGAGAGCATCAAGGCCGCGTGGGTCTACATCGGCCCGCCCGACGACAACGGCTGGACCCAGGAGCACGACCGGGGCCGCCTGGCCGTGGAAGCCGCCCTCGGCGACAGGGTGCAGACCGAATTCGTGCCCAACATCGGCTTCGACGCCGGCACGACTCAGGTCTTCCAGCAACTCGTGGACGACGGCAACGACATCATCTTCGCCAACACCGAGTACGCCGGGTTGCTCACCGAGGTGAGCGACGCCAACCCCGACACCAAGTTCTGTGAGATCAACGGCCACTACTACAGCGACAACCTCTTCCCGTTCTACCTGGCCCACGAGATCACCGCCTACAAGCTGGGCGTGGCCGCGGGACACCTGGCCGAGAACGGGAGGATCGGCTACATCGGGGCGTTCCCGACGGCAACCACCTACAACGATGTCAACGGGATGCTGCTGGGCGCCCGCAGCGTGAACCCCGACGCGGTGGTGGAGACGGTGCTCGTCAGCACGTTCTTCGATCCCCAGAAGGCGGCGCAGGCGGCAAACGCCCTGCTGGACAACGGCGTCGGGTTCCTGTTCGGCGTGATGGACGAGCCGACGTTCCTGCAGATCGCCGAGCAGGCCGGAGTGTGGACCGGCTACTGGAACCTCGACTTCCGCAGCGCTGCGCCCACCAAGTACGTGTCGCACTTCGACCTGTCGGAGTTCGGCCCCTTCTACACCGAGCAGTGCCAGCGGGTGCTCGATGGCACCTGGGCATCCCAGGATCAGGTGCGGCTGCTCGACACCCCGCTCGGCGAATTGGGGGACAACGTTCCTAAGGACGCGCGCGACGCTGTCACCGCTGTGACCGCGAAGTTCGACAGCGGCGAGATCAGCGTCTACGAGGGACCGCTGGTCGACAACACCGGCGAGGAGCGGCTCGCTGCGGGCGCGTCCCTCGACTCGCTCGGCGCCTACGCGATCGACTGGGCCGTAGAGGGCGTCACGGGCGTCTGAGCCTGATCCCGGCAACGGCCACGGACTGAGTTGACCGGCGACGAGACGCGGCCCGCCGTAGAGGCTCTTGGCATTTCCAAGGCCTTCGGCGGCGTCGCCGCTCTCGACGCCGTCGACTTCGAGGCTCGCTGGTCGGAGGTCCACGCCCTCGTGGGCGAGAACGGCGCGGGCAAGACCACCCTGTGCAACATTCTGGCCGGGATCTACCGGGCCGACGCGGGACAGGTCGTGGTGGACGGCGAGGTACGCGAGTTCCGCAACCCGGCCCATGCCATCGAGGCCGGGATCGGCATGGTCCACCAGCACTTCCGTCTGGTGGAGCCGATGACCGTGGCCGAGAACATCCACCTGGGATGGTCGGAGACGCCCGGCCTGGTCAGCCAGCGTGCCCTGATTGAGCGGACCGAGCGGTTCATGGGCGAGATGGGCCTCCATGTCGACCCCACGGCCAAGATCTGGCAGCTCTCGGTGGGGGAGCAGCAGCGGGTGGAGATCCTCCGGGTGCTTGCCCGCGGCGCCAGGGTTCTGATCCTCGACGAGCCCACGGCCGTGCTCACCGCCAAGGAGGCCGACGACCTCTTCGACGTCATCCGAAGCCTCGCCTCCAGCGGTCTCACCGTCATATTCATCACCCACAAGCTCAACGAAGTGCTGCAGGTCTCCGACCGGCTGACCGTGCTGCGTCACGGGATCAGGGAGATCACACGCCCGACGGCCGGCGCCACCGCGAGCGAGATAGCCCGACTGATGACCGGCGAGGAGCGTGTCCTCAAGGTCGAGCACCGAACCGTCACCGGCGAGCCGGCTCTCGAACTCGCAGGGGTCTCGGCTCGCAACGACCGGGGCATCAGGGCGCTGCACGATGTGGACCTGACGGTGCGGGCCGGAGAGATCCTCGGCATCGCCGGAGTGTCGGGCAACGGCCAGACCGAACTGGCGGAGGTGGTGTGCTCCTTGCGGGATTTGGAGTCCGGGTCGGTGACGCTGGAAGGCACCGACATCGCCTCGATGTCGGTGCGGGCTGTCACCGATATGGGCGTCGGCCACATTCCCGAGGACCGCATCGGGATGGGCATGGTCCTCTCCGCGCCGGTCAAGGACAACGCGGTGCTGCACAACTACTGGACCGGGGAGCTGTCCCATGGCTTGACGCTCAATCGCCAGGGTGTGATCGACTTCGCCAAGCGCCTGGTCGAGGCGGCCCGGGTGCAGACCCGGTCGGTGTTCATCAACGCGGGGCAGCTCTCAGGCGGCAACCAGCAGCGCCTGGTGGCCCGGCGCGAGGCGCTGGCTGCGGACCGTCTGCTGGTGGCCGCCCACCCCACCAGAGGACTCGACGTGAACGCGGCCCAGGAGGTTCGGTCGACGATCCTCGACAGACGCGACGGCGGCAGCGCGGTGCTGTTCATCTCCGACGACCTCGACGAGGTGCTGCTGATGAGCGACCGGATCGCCGTCATGTACGAGGGCCGGATCATGGGCGTGTTCGATGCGGCCGACGCCGACCGCGAGCGCATCGGTCTACTGATGGGTGGCCACGAGACGGCCGCGCCGGTGCCGTGAGACCTCGCTGCGACGCGGTCGAACCACTGACGGAAGGGTCGCCGTGACTCCGCTCGCTGCCGCGGCGAGCGCGGTGCTGAGAGCCGCGCCGTGGCGGATCGAGCGGCGACTGGAGGTGGACGCCCGCAGGGCGGCGCTCACCCGCATCGGTGGAGCGGTGGCGGCCATGGTGCTGGCCGGGCTGCTGCTGCTGCTCACCGGACGCAACGCCTTCTGGCTCTTCTGGCAGGCCCTCGACGCCATATTCGGCAGCCAGCGCGGCATAGAGGGCGTGGCCCTGCGGGCCATCCCCATCCTGATGACCGCTCTTGGCGTGGCCCTGTCGCTGCGGATGAAGGTGTGGAACATCGGCTCCGATGGGCAGTTCCTCGTGGGCGCCCTCGCGGCGGTGGGCGTGGGCATCCACATGGGCGGCCCCGGCTGGCTGGTACTGGTCGTCATGGCAGGCGTGGCCTCTCTGGCCGGCGCGGCCTGGATCCTGGTGCCGGCGTTGGCCCGCGCCTACTGGAACGTCAACGAGATCATCACGACGCTGCTGTTGAACTTCGTGGCCCTGCAACTTGTCACCTGGGCGGCGCTCGGGTTCTGGCGGGACAAGGAGGCCGCGGTCATCCAGTCCACCAAGAAGGTGCCGGTAACCCTGGCCGGGCTGCCGGGGGCGGAGTCGGTGACCATCGCCCTGCTCGTCCCCCTAGTGATCGCGGTGGTGCTGTGGTGGTTGTTCCGCTCCACGACCATCGGCTACGAGATCGACACCATCGGCGGCAATCCCCGGGCCGCTGGCTTCGCAGGCATCGCCGTGCGGCGCCGGATCCTGGTGGTGATGCTCGTCACGGGGGCCGTCGCCGGCCTCGGCGGGATGCTCCAGCTCAGCGCCCCGGGAGCGCAGGCCCTCGGTCCCGGGTTCTCGGCCCAGTTCGGGCTCTCGGGCTTCATCGTGGCCGCGCTGGCCGGCGCCTCGTTCGCGGGCGTGATCGGCGGCGGCGTGTTCATCGCTTCGATGTTCTACGCCGGGCTGGTGCTGCAGACCAAGGGCTTGTCGGTTTACATCATCTTCGCCATTTACGGCATCATCCTCACTGGTATCGCTCTGGGCGAGATCGCTACCCGCTACCGGCTGATTCGCCGCGATCAAGCCGCGGATGCCGGCACTGACGCGACCGGCACATCTGACGAGCCACAGGAGGCGACGCTGAGATGATTCTCGCCATCATCGAGAACGCCTTCCTAAGCCTTGTAAGTTCCGCGATCCCGGCCAGCGCGGTGGTGATGCTGGCCGCCACCGGTGCCATGCTCGGCGAGCGGGTCGGTGTGCTCAACCTCGGCCAGGAGGGCCTCATCGGCATCGGAGCGGTGTATTCGGTGATCGCGGTGCTGTCGTGGGGCGTGGAGAGTCCCTGGCTGGCCATGCTCATCGGCATGATCGCCGCGGCGGTGGCGGGCCTGATCTTCGCCGTCGCCGTTGTCGGATTTCGGGCCAGCCAGGTGCTGGTGGGCCTGGCCCTGTCGCTTGGCGGCATCGGATGGTCCAACCAGCTCGGAACCAACCGCAACGGCACGCCCATTCAGACCTTGTTCCGCGAGGTCAACCCGGGCGGTGTGCTCGACAACAACGACTTGGTGTCGGCGTTCTTGTTCCACGATCCGGTCGTGTACATCGCATATGTCGGGCTGCCGCTGGTGCTGTGGTTCCTGCTGTTCCGCACCCGACACGGCATGAACATGCGGGCCGTGGGCGAGAACCCGGCCGCGGCGGACGCGGTCGGTGTGAGCGTTACCGGGTGGCGGATGTTCTACTCGGTGCTGGGCGCGGCCATCTCGGGAGCGGGCGGCGCCTACATGGTGCTGTCGTTCACGCCGACTTGGTCTCCCGATATCGCCCGCGGCCGGGGCTGGATTGCGCTGGCTGTGGTGATCTTTGCGGGCTGGCGCCCGGGATGGGCCGTGATGGGAGCGCTGCTGTACGGATCGATGACCTCTCTGGACACCACCGCGCAGGCCCGGGGCTGGGATCTTCCGTTCCTGGGCCCGAGCGACCTGAGCTTCTTCTTGTCGATGCTGCCCTATGTGGTCACGCTGGTGGCCATCCTGATCCCGGCGGGGGCGGTGAAGCTCGGTAGGCGGGTGAGGTCGACCGCCGCGCCCGCGGCCTTGGCCATCCCCTACGCGCGCGAGGAGCGCTGAGCACCGCCGCGCCCCTGAACCAAGCGGCTCTCGACCGACCGATGACCGGGGCCTACCGATGATCCAGACCGACCGCATCCGCGACGAGTGGTTCCCGGTCGCCCGAGCCACAGACATCGCCGCGGGCCGATGGCTTCCGTTCGGGCTGCTCGACGAGCGCTGGGTGCTGGCCTGCGACAACTCAGGCCGGGTCGAGGTCTTCGTGGACACGTGCCCCCACCGGGGCGCGCAGATCACCCTGGGCGACTTCGACGGGGAGCGGCTGCGATGCGGCTACCACGGCTGGCAGTTCGATATCGACGGCCGCTGCATTCACCAGCCCGCCCACCCGCACCGGCTCCCCGCCGGGGTCCGCCTGCGCGGGGCCGCGGTGCGGGCCGGGTACGGGTTCTGGTGGGTTTGCGCCGGGGATCGGCCCCGGGACCTGCCGCTCGCTCCGGACCATGGCGCCCACCCGGAGCGCACCGTGTGGCTCGACCCGGTGACGGTCGAGTCGTCGGGACCGCGCATCATCGAGAACTTCCTTGACCTGGCCCACTTCCCGTTCGTGCACGAGGGATACCTGGGCCAGGAGCCGCACACCGAGGTGGCCCGCTACGGCGTGGAGGAGGCCCCCGGGGAGTTGCGGCTGACTGACTGCGTGTTCTGGCAGCCCGATCCGGGGCCGGCTGCGGCCGGCGGGGGGCCGGTCCGCTACCGGTACTCGGTGCCGCACCCGTATGGGGCCACGCTGGCCAAAGTGCCGTCGGGCGACGGGGGCGATGGCGCCGGGGGTTTCACCATCCTCATAGTGGCCAGCCCAGTCACCGAGACGAGCTGTGTGGTATGGCGCTCGACCGTGGTCCGTGACACCGGCGCCGACCTCGATGCCCAGCGGGCATTCAACGACCTGATCTTCTCCCAGGACATCGACGTGGTGGAGTCGCAGCGGCCCCGGCGCCTGCCGGTCGATCCACGGATGGAGTCGCACCAGGCCGCCGACGCGGGCAGCCTTGCGTATCGCAGGTGGCTGCGCGCCCGGGGCATCCGCTATGGCACCATCGACACCGACGACGCCGACCGCACCGGCTGCTCACCATGACCGTTGTTCTCGAGGGGAAGGCGCCACCATCTCCGTCGAGGCACAGACCCATGACCATCGCCGCCAAGGAGGAGACATGACCATCGCTACCACCGAGCACGTGAGGCGCCTGCCGAAGGTGGAACTGCACTGCCACATCGAGGGCGCCAGCCGGGCCGGGACCATCAAGGAGCTGGCCGAGGCCAACGGAGTGACGTTCCCAGTGGAGGATCCGGCCGACCTCTACCACTTCACCGACCTCAACCAGTTTCTCGACATCTACGGCGTGGTCTGCGCCAGCCTGCAGACCGCCGACGACTTCCACCGGATCACCTACGAGTGCCTCGAGGACGCGGTGGAGGCCGGGGTGCGCTACCGGGAGATGTTCTTCTCGCCCGGATTCGTGATCAAGCTCGGGGTGCCGGTCGAGACGGTGTGGGCCGGCGTGTCCGCGGCCGTGGTTGACGCCCGCGCCGACCTCGACATCGGCTGCCGCATGATTCTCGATTTCGACAAACCCTCCGGCGCCGGCCACGCCCTCGAGATGGCCGACTTCGCCGGGGCCCAGGACCGCGACCTGTTGATCGGCATGGGCGCGGACTCGGTGGAGCGCGTCGACCACCGGCCTTTCGCGGCCGCCTACGAGGCCGCCGGCCGCCACGGGCTCAAGCGGACCATGCATGCCGGCGAGGACGGACCGTCCGACAACATCGCCATCGCGGTGCGCGAGTTCGGCTGCGACCGCGTGGATCACGGGTTTCGCCTGCTCGACGATCCCGAGTTGACGGCCGAGATCGTCGACCGGCAGATCCCGCTGACGGTGTGCCCCACCTCCAACGTGATGATCGCCAACGTGGTGCCCGACGTGGCATCGCATCCCTACGCTCGCCAGCGCGAGCTCGGAGTGCTGGCCACCCTGAACTCCGACGATCCCGGCATGATGCGCTTCGACGTGGCCGACGAGTACGCGGCAGTGGCCCAGGCCTTCGACTACAGCCTCGAAGAGATGGAGGCCGTCAGCCTCGACGGCATCACCGCTTCATGGGCGCCCGACGACGAGAAGGCCGCCCTGCGGGCCCGCTTCGAGGCCGAGTTCGACCAGCTCCGCGCCGAGTACGGCCTGCCTTCGCGCAACGGGGCCGGCTGAGCCTGCCCGACCATTGATGGCCGCCTATCTGCGCCGGGCCCACACCGACGGCGTGCGGCGGGCCGAGATGTCGACGACTTGGCCGGCCACAACCTCAAGCGGCTGCTCGACACCGGGCTCGGCCTGATTGCGGCCGATCGGATCGTTCCGTTAGCAAGTCATGGCCTACTGTGGCTGCCGCGAGAGCGAGCGGAGACGGTCATGACGATGGCAGAGGCTGAGATGCAAGGCTGTTCGGACCCGGTGATCTGGAACGAGTGGCACGCGGTGGCGGATCTGGACGAAATCCGCCGCGGCGGGCTGCACACTCTGCTGCTCGGCGAGCCTTTGAGCTGCTGGATCGACACCGATGGCACGGCCCGGGCCGAGACCCGAGCCAACCGCGAGCTCGAGGTTCGCACCGACTACGGGTACCTGTGGACCACCCTGGGGGAGCCCGAGGGCGGCGTGTTCGACGTTCCCGAGACCCACGAGGACGACCGTCGAACTCTCAACGCCCTCACGGTCGGCATAGAGGTCTCGGCTCCGCGGGCCGTGGAGAACTTCTTGGACATTGCTCACTTCCCCTACGTGCATGCGGGCGTGCTCGGCGAGGAGCCCCACACCGAGGTGGCCGAGTATCGAGTGGAGGAGCGAGACGGCGAGTTGTGGGCGTTCGACTGCATGTTCTACCAGCCGCGCGCGGCCGCGGCCTCCTCGCAGGCGGTGCTGGCCGAGTACATCTACCGGGTGCCCCATCCCTACAGCGCGATGCTCTACAAGTCGTCGCCGGCCGACCCCGAGAGAATGGACGCCATCGGCATCTTCATCCACCCCATCACCGAGACGCGCATCAGGGCCCACCTGTTCATCAGCGTGCTCGACGACATGAGCGCCGACAGAGAGATCCGCCGATTCCAGCAGGGCGTGATCGCGCAGGACAAGCCGATCCTCGAGAACCAACACCCCAAGCTCCTGCCGCTGGATCCTCGAGCCGAGACGCCGATCCGGGCCGACCGTTCGGCCATCGCCTACCGGCGCTGGCTGAGCCGCCTCGGAGTGACCTACGGTGTGATCCCGGCCGGCGGCAGCGTGCGAGCATGAGCGCAGACGCCGGGCGGCTGTGGCATCCGTTGGCGTCCTTCCAGGACGTGGTGCCCCGCCATGTGTTCTGGGGGAGGCTGCTGGGCCGGGAGCTGGCGGTGTGGCGGGCCGACGACGGCTTCGTGAACGTGTGGGAGAACCGCTGCCTGCACCGGGGGGTGCGGCTCACCGTCGGCACCAACGACGGGCGGGAGCT
>JAKZWH010000264.1:0-4914 GCA_047515615.1 Acidimicrobiales bacterium
CGCGGGCGATGGGCCGGCGGGTGTGTTGCGCAGCACCCGGCCGACGAAGCGGCCGCACAGCGTGGGGTCGAGGATCTCCACCGCGGCGACCTCTGCGATGCCTTGGCCCGACCCGGCCGTGGACCAGTCGGGCGGCTCGAAGTCCACGCCCAGCCCGGCGGCCAGATCGCGGGCCACGCCCATCACCGACATGGCGTCGGGCCGGTTGGCGCCGACGTCGAGATCCCACAGCACGTCGGGCGCCAAGTCCAGGGCCTCCGCCAGGGGCATTCCCGGCCCGGCGCTGGCCCCGACCCGGTCGTTGAGGATCAGGATGCCCTCGGCGTCGTCGCCCAACTCGAGTTCGATCTCCGAGCAGCACATGCCCTCGGAGGCCTGGCCTCTCAGATTCCGGCGGGCTATCTCCAACCCGCTGGGCATCACCGTGCCCACCCGGGCCAGAGGCACGAGGTCGCCCACGGCCATGTTGAACGCTCCGCAACACACCTGCAGGGTCGTGCCCGAGCCGTCATCCACTTCGACGAGCTGGATCCGGTCGGCGTCGGGATGGGGGCGCAGCTCCAGCACCCGGCCCAGCACCACGCTGTCGGGCACGGAGCCGGTGACGATCATCTCCTCCACCGTCAGTCCCAGCGCGCTCAGCACGTCGCTGAGCGCGGCCGGGTCGCCGTCGATGTCGGGAGCGAACTCCTTGAGCCACGACAGCAGCACCTTCATCGCGTGCTCCCGTGCAGCAGTTGCGCTCGCATCAGAACTGGCCTCTCCAGAACTGGCCTCGCCGCTTCGACACTCTGGCTCGCATTCATCAGAACTGCCTCACCGCCTCGCACACTTTGCGTTTCATCAGAACTGGCTCAGGAAGCGAGTGTCGTTGTTGACGAACTCGCGGATGTCGTCGATCTCGTGGCGCATCACCGCCAGGCGGTCGATCCCGAAGCCGAAGGCGAAGCCCTGCCACTCCTCGGGATCGATGCCGCAGTTGCGCAGCACGTTGGGATGGACCATCCCGCAGCCGCCGAGCTCCAGCCAGGATCCGTCGGGGCGGGCGATGTCGAACTCCGCCGACGGCTCGGTGAACGGGAAGTACGACGGGCGCAGCCGGCTCTTGACCTCCCCGCCGAAGAAGGCTCTGACGAACTCGTCGATGGTGCCGGCGAGGTCGCCCATGGTGATGTTGCGGTCAACAGCCAGGCCTTCGATCTGGTTGAAGGCAGGCAGATGAGTGGCATCGGCGGTGTCGGCCCGGAAGGTGCGGCCCGGCACGACGATGTAGATGGGAGGCTTGCGGGCCTCCATGACCCGGATCTGCACCGGGGAGGTGTGAGAGCGCAGCATCACCTCCTCGGGCTCGCCGAGGTTGACGAAGATGGTGTCGAAGCTGCCTCGGGCCGGATGCCACTCGGGAATGTTGAGGGCCTCGAAGTTGTACCAGGCACTCTCCACCTCGGGACCCTCGGCGACCGTGTAGCCCATCCCCACGAACACGTCCTCGAGGCGGTCGCGGGCCTGGGTGACGGGATGGAAGTGCCCCCGGCGCAGCGGGGCCGTCTGGGGCAGCCGCTCGGTGAGATCGAGCCGCTCGGCGGCGTAGCGGTCGTCCCGACTCGAAGCCGCGAGCCGCTCACGGGCTGCGGCGACGGCGGCCTCCACCCGGGCGCGTGCATCGTTCAGGTGCCGGCCCGCCGAGGCCCGCTCGCCCGGGTTGAGCCCGCCAAGCTGGCGCTTGGCCTCGTTGAAGAGCGAGCGGCGGCCCAGCAGTTCCCGCTCGATGCTGGCCACGGCGTCGAGAGCGGCGGCCGCGGCGAGGCGTTCCTCGGCGTCGGCGGCGGCCTGCTCGTAGCCCTCGATCATCCGAGCAAGGCTAGAGCGCGCGAGCCGCTACTCGGTGGAGCGGCACCGCCGGATCGAGCTTCTCGCAACGCAGCCACGCATCTGTGAGCAACAAGGCCGCCTCAGGCGGCATGCCTGCTCACCGAAGCCGGTTGCGGCGGTACTCGAAGGCGAGGAGGGTGGCGGCCATGGCCACGTTGAGCGACTCGGTGCTACCAGCCATTGGAATCCGGACCCGGCCGTCCACGAACTCGTCGAGCGTCGGGGCGAGGCCGTGCGCCTCCGATCCGAGCACCAGCGCGATGGGACCCCGCCCCGCGGCGAGCGTGCCCGAGTCGTGGATCTCGCCCTCGGCCGGGTCGGCAGCCATGATCGCCGCGCCCGCGGCCCGAAGGGCTGCCAGCGCGACCCCGGCGTCGGATGCGGACACAACCGGCACCCGCAGCACCGAGCCAGCCGAGGCCCTCACCGCCTTGGGCGCCCACGGGTCGGCCCCACCCATCACGACCACACAACGAGCCGCGCAAGCCTCAGCCGAGCGGATGATGGTCCCCGTGTTGCCGGGATCGAATACGCCTGAGAGCACGAGCACTAGGTCGTCTCGCTCCAGCGACTCGGGCAGCACGGACTCTGGCCTGTCGACCAGTGCCAGCATCGGCTGGGGCGTCACCGCGGGAGCAACGGACTCGAGGGATCGATCGGTGAGCACCAGCACCTCGACACCCGGGGCGAGACGATCCAGGACGTCGCGAACCGCCGGTGCCTCAGCGGCCGACTCCGCAACGACCACGACCGAAGGCTCGATCCCGGCCGCGAGAGCCTCCGACACGGTGCGCGGCCCCTCCAGCACCACCGTGGCATCGCCCGGACCGCGTCGGCGCACAAGGCGCCGCAACGCGCCCACCCGCCGATGACGCGGCCCGAGCGCCTGACCTGCGTTCAGCTCACCTACCCCCAGTGCCCCCGACCCGGGCGCACCCGCTCTGTTCGAGCGCCTCTCGCATGGCCGACTCGGCGGTTAGCGGGCGACAAGATCGCAGAGAGTTCCTCACGGCACACTCGGCTGCGCGCTGATGGCGCGGCTTGAGCGCCCGAGGTTCAGTCAGCTCGCCTGAGCCTGGGCCGCGGAGGCCTCCGATGCCGCCTCGACCAGCGCCGAGAACGCGTCGGCGTCGTTGACCGCCAGGTCGGCCAGGATCTTGCGGTCGACCTCGATGCCGGCCGCATTCAGCCCGGCGATGAAGCGGCTGTAGGACGTTCCCCGCTGGCGGCAGGCCGCGTTGATCCGCTGGATCCAGAGCCGGCGGAAGTCGTTCTTGCGAGCTCGGCGGTCCCGGAAGGCGTAGTTGCCCGAGTGCATGAGCTGCTCGTTGGCGGACCTCCACGAGCGGGACTTGTTGCCGTAGTAGCCCCGGGCCCGATCCAGGAGCGCCCGGCGACGGCGCCTGGACTGGGCGGGACGCTTCACTCTCGCCATCGTCGTGTCTCCTTGTACGTGGTTCGCCCTGGCGAGAAGCCCGGGGCGGCGGGGCTAGATGCCAAGGTCCCGCAGCATCCGCTCATCCGACGATGACACGTCGGCCGGGGCTCGGAGCTGGCGCTTGCGCTTGGGGGACTTCTTCTCGAGGATGTGGCTCTTGTTGGCCCGGCGGCGCCGCAGCTTGCCGGTGCCGGTGCGCCGGAAGCGCTTGGCCGCGCCCCGGTGTGACTTCATCTTGGGCATGGTTGACCTTTGCGGATGCTTGTGCTCGCCGTGATGTGTGTGCGGAGCGGGGTGGCTTCAGTCGGCGGTGCCGGGCTGGGGCGCCTCGGCAGCGGCCATGGCGGCCTCGGCCTCAAGCCTACGGCGGTGGCGGGCCTGAGCCTGCTTGTCCGGCGCGAGCACCATCACCATGTTTCGACCGTCCTGGCGGGGCTGGAACTCCACCTTGCCGACATGCTCGACGGTGGCGGCCACGTTATCGAGGATCTTCCTGCCCAGCTCGGGATGCTGGACCTCCCTGCCCCGGAACATGATCGTGACCTTTACCTTGTTGCCCTCGCCCAGGAATTTCGCGACTCTGCGAGTCTTGGTATCGAAGTCGCCCCGACCGATCTTGGGTCGGTACTTCATCTCCTTGACCATGACGTTGGACGACTTGCGGCGGGACTCTTTGGCCCGCTGGGCCGCCTCGTACTTGAACTTGCCGTAGTCCATGATGCGGCAAACGGGCGGATTTGCCGCCTCCGCCACCTCTACGAGGTCGCGTCCCGCAGCCCGGGCCAAGTTCAGCGCCTCCGGAAGCGGCCTAATGCCGATCTGCTGACCATCCTCACCGACGAGGCGCACCTCGGAGGCTCGGATCTGGTCGTTGATGTTGGGCTCTACGCCTGGCGGTGCTATCGCCTTTCACTCCTCGTGAGCACGGAACCTCCGTATTCGGGCGGAACGCCCCGGTCGCGGCCGGGGCGCAGGTCCGCAGGATTGACCCCGGTAGGGTAGCAGCCGGTCGCGACAAGCGGCCACGCCCATCTGTGAGCGCGAGCCGGAGGTGTTCGGATGAGCACGCTATGGACACCCGGAGGCGAAGTACCCGTACGCGAACGCCCTTCGGATACCGGCCCCGCCAGCCCCGCGGGAGCCTCCGACCCCTCCGATGCCGCGGCCGCGGCGCCGCAGGACTTCGATCTGGACAGCCTGTCGCCGGAGGAGCGCGAGCAGGCCGACCAGTACATTCGGGAGCTGGCCGAGTCCCGCGAGCGGCTCCGGTCGGTGCCCGCTTCGGTGGTGGTCGCCAACCACGCCATGGGCCTGTACGAGCTGGCTGCCCTGCATCTGGCCAACCAGCCGCCGAACTTCAGCGAGGCGACGGTGGCCATCGACGCCCTCGGCGCGCTGCTGGACGGCATGCAGGGCCGACTCGGCGAGCCCGAGGCCACCCTGCGCGAGGGCCTGTCACAGATCCAGATGGCCTTCGTCCAACTCAAGAACCGCCCCCAAACCGGCTCCAACGGCGAAGGCGACCCCCACTCCCTCGCCGCCGACACCGACGCGAACGACTCCGGTGCCGACTAGGGCTTAGCCCCGGCTCGCCAGTGGCGCCG
>JAKZWH010000265.1:0-3645 GCA_047515615.1 Acidimicrobiales bacterium
GGTAGGTGCCCTCGTGGTGGGGATAGTCGCTGCCCCACATCACCTTGTGCACCCCGACGGCGCGCATGGCGGCCGCCTCGCCCGGCGACGGGAAGCTGGCCCCGATCCACACGTTGCGGTCGAAGTACTCCGTCGGCTTCATCGGCAGCACGACGTCGGCCGCGAAGCCCAGCTCGCCGACCCGCCCGGCGCGCATCTGGCGGTGATATGCGTCCATGCGGCGCAGCTCCTCCACCAGCCAAGCCACGCCCTGCTCGGTCATCACGTAGCGCAGCGTCGGGAACCGCTCGAACACCCCCGACATGATCAGGTGGGCCAGGTTGCGGTGCGAGTAGAACGGCACCTCCATCAGGAATATCACCCCGGCCGCGGGCGCCTTGCCGTAGTTGGGGCCGCCGTTGCCGCCGTGCTGGGTCATGATCAGGTCGAGGTCGGCGGCCGCGGCCCACAGCCGGTCCCAGCGGGGGTCCCAGTAGCCGGGCAGGTCGCTGTCGGGCGGGACGTGGGGCAGCAGGACGCTGCGGAACCCCTCCGCCGCGGCCCATTCGAGGGTGGTCACCGCGTCGTCCAGGTCCTCGGCGAAGATCTGGGGCAGGCCGCAGCGCTGATCCGGGTAGCGGGCGCACCAGTCCCGCAACCAGCGGTTGTGGGCTGTGATCCCCACCAAGCGGCGCTCGTAGTCGGCCCGGTCCGACGGCGGGCGGGCCACCAGCGCTCCGGTGGGGTAGAACGGCGGGACCGTGTTGGGGAAGGTGATCTCGGCCACGATGCCGTCGGCGTACTGCTCGCCAAGGCGCCGCTCGTCGTCCCAGTTGCGGGAGCGGCCGTCGTCCTGGAGGTCGCGGTAGGGATTGCGGTAGGCGCCCCGCCAGGCCGCGAACTCATCGCGCCACGCGGGATCGAGATACTCCTCGTAGGCGGCCATATTCCCGCCGGCATGGCAGTCCGACGAGATGATCGTGTAGCGCTCCGGCGAGCCCTCTCGTGTCTCGCTCATGGGTTGATGCTCCTCATCTCGGCCCATCTCGGCGCCCCTGCAGGCAGGCGCTCAATCGCCTGCTATACGCCGACTGCCCCGCTTCGTCATCGCGCTCGCTTGTAGCTCGAAGTGTACGCTGACAGCCCCGCAGATAGTTCGGAGCGACCATGGTCTCGGTTGACATGCGCACCCGGCTCGACGCCGACGTGGTCCTCATCCATCCTGCGACGTTCGTGGCCGTGCATTTGAGCTGCGCCGCCCGCCAGCACTGAGGCGTGACGATGATCAATGCCGAAGTCGTGCACGCCGCCGAGGCCGCTCTGGGCGAGGGCTGCGTCTGGTCGCCGGTGGAGGATCTGCTCGTGTGGGTGGACATCACCGGCCAGGCCGTGCACCGCTTCGACCACGCCTCGGGCCAGCCGGTCGGGGTGTGGCGCTACGCCGAGTCCGTGGGCAACGCCGAACCTCGCGCCGGCGGAGGGCTCGCCCTGGGCCTGGGCAACACGGTGACGCTCACCGACCGGGTGGGGGCCATCGAGACCGTCATCGCGCTGCCGGGCGAGCCCGAGTCGAACCGGGCCAATGACGGTGCGGCCGACCCGCGAGGGCGGCTGTTCCAGGGCACGATGAGCAACACCGAGCCCGGAGCCCCGGTCGCCGCGCTGCACCGGGTGGACGCCGACGGCTCGGCCCGGCGGGTCTTGTCCGACGTGAGCATCTCCAACGGCATGGGCTGGAGCCCGGACGGCGCCACCATGTACTACATCGACACGTTGACGTTCCGGGTGGACCGCTTCGACTACGACCCCGACACCGGCGAGATCGACGGGCGGCGCCCGTTCCTCACCTTCGACGGCAGCACGGGCGGGCCCGACGGGATGACGATGGACGCTGAGGGCTGCCTGTGGGTGGCGTTCTTCGGCGGCTACCACGTGCAGCGCTTCTCGCCTGAGGGCGAGCGGCTCGACACGGTGGTCACGCCGGGCGCGCCCCAGACCACCTGCTGCTGCTTCGGCGGCCCCGACCTCGACACCCTCTACATCACCACCGCACGAGACTCGATCGCCGGCGTGAACACTGAGGGCGAGCCCAACTCGGGAGCGCTGTTCGCGGCCGACGTCGACGCAGTGGGCCTGCCCACCAACCTGTTCGCCGGTTGATCGCCGGCCCTGCCTATATTCGGGTTCTCCCCCCGCTTCCGCCTGCGAAAGAGCGCGCCCCGATATGACGATCGAGCATGCCCCTCTCCCCTACCGTCTCGACGGGCTCGCGCCCCACATATCCGAGCGCACCATGAGCTTCCACTACGGCCGCCACCACGCCGGCTACGTGGCCAACCTCAACCGCATGATCGCGGGCACCGCTCACGAGGACGCCTCCCTGGAGGACATCGTGACCGGAGCCGACATGCCGTCGGCGCTGTTCAACAACGCGGCCCAGGCTTGGAACCACGCCTTCTATTGGAACTCGATGAGCCCGGGCGGCTCCGAGGCGCCCTCAGGCGACCTGCTTGCCGCAATGGAACGGAGCTTCGGCTCGCTGGATGCTTTCAACACGCAGTTCGCGGCGGCCGCAGTGGGCAATTTCGCTTCGGGCTGGACGTGGCTCGTCACAGGCGGCGACGGCTTGAGCATCGTGAGCACCGACGACGCCGACACGCCGCTGCGGCACGGACAGCGGGCCCTGCTGACCATCGACGTGTGGGAGCACGCCTACTACCTCGACTACCAGAACGCCCGGGCCGCCTACGTGGACGCCTTCATCGAGCACCTCATCAACTGGGAGTTCGCCTCAGCCAACTACGCCCTTCTCGCCGACTAGAGGCCCGCTGGAGCTGCGGCGCCCGATACAGGGCTAGTTGGCGGCTCGGATCCGTAGGCGCAGGGCTATGCCTGCGCCCATGTAGGCCGCGAAGACCATCCATCCCCAGCTGACGAGGACGTTCACGACGAGGTCGACGGCCACAAGCAGCAACGCTGGCACCAGGTCGAAGCTCAGCGGGTTGTAGCCGTCCCAGTAGTGGGTGAACCAGGAGTCTGCGTTTAAGACCAGTAGCACGAAGCCCGGCACGAAGCACAACCCGGCCAAGGCAGTGGCCGTGGCGACCGGATGTTCCGGAAAGAGCCAACCCGCTCCGAACATCAACACCAGCAGGATCAAGATCCCTAGCGACTCCGGCAGCCACACGAGCCCAGCCACCGCGGCCACTGCGACCAGGAGCAGCCCGGAGCCCCGCCCCATGATTGCTCAGTCGTCCACAAGCAGCTCGATTAGCGAGCTGGTGTCCCATCGGCCCCGGCCCTGGCGCTGGAGGCGGGCGTAGAACTGGTCGATCACCGCGGTGACCGGCAGGGTGGCACCGATGCGCTCAGCCTCCGCGAAGCAGATGGCCAGGTCCTTGCGCATCCAGTCGAGGGCGAAGCCGAAATCGAACTCGCGCCGGGCCATGGTCACCCCCCTGTTGGCCATCTGCCACGAGCCCGCCGCTCCCTGCGAGATGGTGTCGATCACCTGGTCCACGTCGAGCCCGGCCCGGCGGGCGAAGTCGATCCCCTCGGCCAGACCCTGGACCAGCCCCGCGATGCAGATCTGGTTGACCATCTTGGTGCGCTGGCCGCTGCCCGGCCCACCCAGCAGCGTCACGGCCTTGGCATAGGCCGAGATCA
>JAKZWH010000266.1:0-6217 GCA_047515615.1 Acidimicrobiales bacterium
GTGGTCCTCAACGCAGCCGCCGGGCTGGTCGTGGCCGGGATCGCCGACAACCTCGCCCAGGGCGTGGAAGCGGCTGCGGCCGCCATAGACGACGGGCGGGCCGCCCAGAAGTTCGACGAGGTGACCGCGGCACCGGCCGGCTGAGCTGATGGCGGGCCGCACCCACAGGAGAAGGCTCGCCACAACCGGCCCGAGGCCTGCCACCATGACGCCGTGACCGTCGATGTAGAGACTCTGGCCGCGATCGGCCGCGCCGCCGGGCTGTGCGCGGTGGGGGTCTGCCGGGCCGCGCCGTTCACCGAGGCCGCGACGGTGCTGCACGAGCGCAAGCGGGCCGGACTGCACGGCGGCATGCAGTTCACCTACCGCAATCCGGACCGCTCCACCGACCCGGCGCGCCTGGTGCCCGGTGCGGCCGCGCTGATCGTGGGCGCGCTCGAGTTCGAGGCCGGCATGTGCGACCCGCCCAGCGACGGACGCCCCCACGCCCGGGTGGCGGCCTACGCGCGCGCCGACCATTACGCGGCGCTGAGAGCTGCGCTGGAGTCCATGGCCGCGCATCTGCGGGCCGCTGGACACCGCGCCGTGGTGTCGGCCGACGAGAACGGGCTGGTCGACCGAGCGGCCGCGCATCGAGCGGCCATCGGCTGGTGGGGCAAGAACTCGAACATCCTGGTGCCCGGAGTCGGCAGTCTGGTGGTGCTCGGAGCGGTCGTCACCGACGCCCCGATAGCGCCGGAGAACCCCAGCTCGGGCGTCGCAGACGGCTGCGGATCGTGCCGGCAGTGCCTCGACGGCTGCCCGACGGGGGCCATTACCGCTCCGGGCACGGTGGACGCCCGCCGATGCCTGGCATGGCTCGTCCAGACCGACGGCGTGTTCGACCCCGACTACCGGGTGGCCCTCGGCGACCGGATCTACGGGTGCGACGACTGCTCGGAGGTATGCCCGCCCAACCGCGCCCGGGTCCGGCTGACGCGCCGGGCCCGGGCTGTTCACGACTCGGCGGCCGAGCCAACCAGGAAGTCGCCCCCCGAGGCGGGCCGCGGGGCGTGGGTCTCAGTCCTCGACATGCTCGACGCCACCGACGACGCATTGATGGCCGACTTCGGACGCTGGTACATACCGAGGCGCGAGCCCCGCTACCTGCGCCGCAACGCCCTGGTGGTGCTGGCCAACGTGGGCGAGCCCTCCGACCCCCGGCTGCGAGCCGCGGTCGACCGCTCCCTCGGCGACGCCGATCCGCTCATACGGGCCCACGCCGTGTGGTGCGCCCGACGCCTCGGCCTCGGACTGGAGGCACTGTCGGAGTGCGACGATCCGCTGGTGCGGGCCGAGTTGGAGCGGCCGGTGCCGCGACGGGCCCCGGCGTGACCCGCCACCTGCTGGTAACCAACGACTTCCCGCCCAAGGTGGGCGGCATACAGAACTACCTGTGGGAGCTGTGGCGACGGCTGCCGCCCGACGACGTGGTGGTCCACACAACGCCCTACCGGGGCTCGGCCACCTTCGACGCACAGCAGCCCTTCACGGTGATCCGCTCCCGCGAGCCGCGGCTGTTGCCCGGACCCCACCTGGTGCGCAGGGTGAACCGCCTGGCGAAGCGCCACGACGCGGACCTCGTGGTGATAGACCCGGCGCTTCCCGCGGGACTGGTCGGACCGCGCCTCGACCTGCCCTACGCGGTGGTGGTCCACGGAGCCGAAGTGGCCATACCCGGTCGGCTCCCCGGAGTGCGGCGGCTCCTTCGCAATGTCCTCGACTCCGCCGCGGGGGTGATCGCGGCGGGGGGCTACCCCGCCCTCGAGTGCGAGCGGGCTCTGGGCCGCCATCTGCCGGCATTCGTGATCCCGCCGGGGGTTGACATCGAGCGCTTCCGTCCCGCAAGCCGCAGCGAGCGGGGCCTGTTGCGCAGCCGCCTCGGGCTGCGGCCGGAAGCCCCGACCGTCGTGAGCGTCTCGCGGCTGGTGCCGCGCAAGGGAATGGACACCCTGGTGCGGGCGGCCGCACTGCTGGCCGCCCGCGGCCGCGACCTGCAGGTTGTCATCGCCGGCGACGGAAGGGACCGGGGCCGCCTGAGGAGCCTGGCCGCCAGAACCGGGGCACCCGTGCGACTCGTGGGGCGGCTCGGCGACGACGATGTCGCGGCTCTGCTCGGGTGCGCCGACGTGTTCGCCATGCTGTGCCGCACCCGCTGGCGGGGCTTGGAGCAGGAGGGGTTCGGGATCGTGTACCTGGAGGCCGCAGCCGCGGGCGTGCCCCAGGTCGCCGGTCGCAGCGGCGGAGCCCACGAGGCCGTGGCGGACGGCGAGACGGGCCTGGTGCTCGACCCGGCCACCCCAGGCGCCGCGGCCGAGGCCATCGGCGCCCTGCTCGACGACGGCGAGCGCCGCACAGAGATGGGCGCGGCGGCTCGCCAGCGGGCTGCGACCGCCTTCTCCTACGACCTGCTGGCCGGCCAGCTCCGCCGCGCCATCGAGGAGATGTCCGCGCCCCGCCGCAACCCGAGATGACATTGTTAGGGTCATCGCCACGCGGCACGCGATGCGGCCGCGGCCATAGCGAAGGATTCCGAGGGGCGGTACCCGCCGTGGTCGACCAGGCAACCGAGCGCACCACGATCATGGCCTCCCCCGAGCGCTGCTACGGCGCGGCCACCGACTTCGAGCAGTACCCCCGATGGGCGCATGACATCAAGGAGGCCAAGATCGTCGCCCGGGACCGTGACGGCCGCGCCGTCGATGTGGAGTACCGCGTCACCGCGATGGGCCGATCCACGACCTACACGCTCAGATACTTCTACGGGACGGACCCGCTGCGCCTCTCTTGGAGGCTCCAGCGGGGGGACGCCACCAGCAGGCTCGACGGCGAATACGAGTTCGTTCCGGTTCCCGGCGAGAAGGACATCACCGAGGTGACGTACCAGCTCGCGGTCGAGCTCGCCGTACCGCTGCCCGGCTTCGTGAAGCGGCGCGCTGAGTCGCGTATCATGCACACCGCGCTGGACGAGCTGAAGGCTTACGTGGAGGCCGGCACCCGAGCCTGAGCGGAGAGGCCCGGAGCACCATGTACTGCGGCTTGGACATCGGCGGAACCAAGGTTCTGGGCGTGGCCGTCCACCCTGGCGACCTCACCGCGCCCGTCGCGGTGCGGCGCGACTCGACCACAGCCGACGGCAACGCTCTGATCGAGACGATCATCAAGATGGTCGCCGGCCTCGAAGCCGAGTGCGGCGCCGCGTTCTCCGCCGTCGGCGTGGGCATCGCCGGGCTGGTCGACTCCGACGGCGTGCTCAAGTACTCGCCCAACATCGACGGCGTGCTGGACCTCGACATTGGCCGCCGCCTGCGCGCCGAGTGGCGACGGCCGGTGGTGGTCGAGAACGAGGCATCCGCCGCGGCCTGGGCGGAGTCGCTCCACGGAGCGGCCCGCGGCTCCCGGCATATGGCCCTGGTGGCGCTGGGCACAGGGCTCGGCACCGGGTTTGTGCTCGACGGGCGGCTGTACCGCGGCTGGAACGGCTTCGCGGGTGAGTCGGGCCACATGACGATCGAGATGTCGGGTCCTGAGCACGTCACCGGCGGGCATGGCCCATGGGAGTACTACGCATCCGGAACGGGCCTGGGCCGCCTGGCCCGCCAGGCCGCGGCGAGGGGCGACTTCGACGGTGCCATCAACGAGGCCGGCTCGGTGAGCTCCATCCGGGGCGAGCATGTCCACGCCCTGGTCGCCAAGGGAGATCCCGACGCTCTGGTCGTTCTCGACGAGTTCTGCCGCTACACCGCGGTCGGCGTGGCCAACCTCGTGCACATGCTCGACCCGGAGGTGGTCGTCATCGCCGGGGGACTGGTCGACATCGGCGAGCCGCTGGTGCGGGGCATAGAGGAGTGGACGCACCGCCTGGTGATCGGCGGCGACCTGCGGCGGAAGGTGCGGGTCGTGGCGGCGCAGCTCGGCAGCCAGGCCGGCGCCATCGGTGCCGCCCTGCTCGCCTCGGGGGCGGCGTGATGCGCGTCGGGATTCTCACCGGGGGCGGCGACTGCCCGGGGCTCAATGCGGTCATAAGAGCGGTGGTGCGCAAGGCCGAGAGACACTACGGCGACGAGGTCATCGGATTCCGCGACGGTTGGCGGGGAGTGGTGGAGGACGACTGGACGCCGCTCGATGTGGAGTCCTGCCGGGGCCTGCTGCCGAGGGGAGGCACGGTGCTCGGCACCTCGCGCCACACGCCGTTCAACCTCCCCGACGGCATGGCCCGCGCCACCGAGACCCTGCGCGCTCTGGCGGTGGACGCCCTGATCGCCGTGGGCGGCGAGGGCACGCTGTCGTGCGCGTGCGAATTGTCGGATCGCGGCTTCGACGTGGTGGGCGTGCCCAAGACGATCGACAACGACGTGGCCATGACCGAACGGACCTTCGGCTTCGACACCGCCGTGACCGTCGCCACCGAAGCCATCGACAGGCTCCACACGACCGCCGAGAGCCACGACCGGGTCATCTTTGTGGAGGTGATGGGCCGCAACGTGGGCCACATCGCCACCTGGGCAGGGATCGCGGGGGGCGCGTCCTACATTCTCGTGCCCGAGGAGCCATTCGACCTCGACGACTTGTGCGCGGCCCTGCTCCGGCGCCAAGCCCGGGGCCGCTACGCCTCGATAGTGGTGGTGGCCGAGGGCGCCAGGCCCCGGCCCGGCACCATGGAGGTGGCCGAGCCCCCGACAGACGCCTACGGGCACAAACGCCTCGGCGGGATTGCGACCGTCATAGCGGCCCAGGTGGAGGCCCGCACGGGGCTCGAGACCCGGGTCACGATCCTCGGGCATGTGCAGCGGGGCGGCTCGCCCACGGCGTCGGACCGGGTGCTGGCCACCCGCTTCGGGGTGGCGGCCATAGACGCGGTCCACGACGGCGCCTTCGGACAGATGGTCGCCCTGCGCGACGGCACCATCGAGAGGGTGTCCCTTCGGGACGCGACGGCGAGGCTCAAGCCTGTGAGCCGCGACCTGCTCGACGTGGCCCACACGTTCTTCGCCTGAGCGCAGACTCGTGTGTTTACGCGAGCCGCCGTTCAGGCCGGGCCGCTCAGGCCTCGTCGTCTGCGGGCGACGTAGTGGTGGGCGTCGGGGCGAAGTCGGGCTGGAACTGCTCGTAGGCGCTGGTTCGCAGCACCGACCCGGGCTCGGCGTCGGCGTCGCTGGTGGGGATGGACACCTCCTCGCCTTCGAGCAGGATCCGGATCCCGTCAGCGCCCTCACTCGCCGCCACAGTGAACACCAGCTGGGCCGCCGCGAACTCGAGCTGGTCGGAGGGGGGAGGCTCGCCGTCCGGCGACAGGTGCACGATGTCTACGGTGGCCACGCCGTCAACCACGGTGGCGCTCAGGATCTCGAACAGCTCCAGCGTGTTGAAGTAGCCGGCGTCGGACTCCTCGACCGAAGTGGCATCGCCGAACAGGGTGGCCAGCACATCGCCCAGTGTGGCGTTGCGTTCTACTTGGCGCTCCACCTCCACGACAACGGTGCGCTCGATGTCCTGGGGGTTCGTCAGCAGGAAGACGGTGTGGGCCTCAGTCAGGGGAGCGGGAACGGTTGTAGTCGTGGACGCCGTGAACCCGGGCCTGAGACTCTCGGGCAGCTCCTCGGGATCGATGGCCTGAGCGGTGTCATCGGTGGGCAGCCCGCAACCGGAAGCCGCAGCCGCGGCCAGAACCAGAGCAGCCAGTCGACAACCGAACCGACGCCGTTGACCGGGGTGGAGCAGCGGCCTCACAACGCCGGAGCCTGCTCCATCTCGTCGGGTGATTCCGCCACCGGCAACTCGACCACGAAGCGGGCGCCCGGGGTCGAGCCGGGGCGGTCCTCCACCCAGACGCGGCCTCCGTGCAATCCCACGTGCTCGGCCACCAGCGCCAGACCCAGACCCGACCCCGAGTCGCGTCCCCGCCGGCCGCCGGCCCGGCCGCGATGGAATCGGTCGAAGATCAGCTTGCGCTCCCCGGGGATCACCCCAGGTCCGTTGTCCTCCACGCCCAGATGCACTAGGCCGTCCAGACGCTCGAGGCTGACACGCACCTCGCCGTCGCCGTACTTGGAGGCGTTCTCCACCAGGTTCGACACCACCCGGCCGAGACGCCGCTTGTCGGCCAACAGCACCGTGTCCTCCATGCCGGAGGCCGCCTCGAAGTCAACCACCGCGGTCGAGTCGAGCCCGAACCGGA
>JAKZWH010000267.1:0-4836 GCA_047515615.1 Acidimicrobiales bacterium
TCGAGTGAACGGTGGGGCCGGTGCGTGTTGTAATGATCGATGTAGTCGACGACAAGCTTGTTGAGTTGGCGGCGGTTCCAGATGATGGTGCGGTCGAGGAGCTCGCGTCGCAGGGTGCCGATCCAGCGTTCGGCGAACGCGTTCGCCACGGGAGTGCGCACAGGTGTGGTGAGGATCTTCATACCTTCGGTTCTGAAGATCTCGTCGAAGGCGTCGATGAACTGGCTGGCGCGGTCGCGCACGAGCGCCCGGGCGTCGGCGAGTTGGTGGCCTGTGGGTGCCCCCGCCAGATCTACCGCCTCCTCCAACACCCCAAAATCAACACTTGACAAACATAGAAGCATCGTAAACGCGCAGGGCCAGATCGTTTGCAAGGCACGAAGCCAGCGAAGAGCCGAGTCAGGCCCGCACCCGTCGGGAACGCCACTTCCATTATGAGTGCGTAGAGCCGCTATGATCCCTCCGTTCAGAGGGGGATCATGGCCGTCGATGTCGGAGAGGGTCGATGTCGGAGAGGTGCTGGTGCTATGAGCGACGCGACCGCCCAACGCTCCGGGACCGTTGCCGCGGCCCGGGCAGCGGGTGCGGTCAAGGTCTACGGGTCGGGCGAGACCGCGGTCCGCGCCCTCGACAATGTGGACGTCACTTTCGAGAAGGGACGTTTCACCGCGATCATGGGCCCGTCGGGGTCGGGCAAGTCAACGCTGTTGCACTGCATGGCCGCTCTTGACAATCTCACCGAGGGCCGGGCCTTCATCGGTGGCACTGATCTGAGCACTCTCTCCGACAAAGAACTGACCAGGCTGCGCCGCGACCGGGTGGGGTTCATCTTCCAGGCCTACAACCTGGTTCCCACGCTGACCGCCATCGAGAACATCACTCTGCCCGTTGACCTGGCTCGGCGCGGGGCCGACCAACAGTGGATGGACAGGGTGATCGCCGCGGTGGGTCTGGGCGACCGTTTGGACCACCGGCCCAACGAGCTGTCCGGTGGCCAGCAGCAGCGGGTGGCGGTGTCAAGGGCGTTGGCCAGCAAGCCGGAGATCATCTTCGCCGATGAGCCCACCGGGAACCTCGACTCCCGGTCTGGCAGGGATGTCTTGCGGTTCATGCGCCAGGCGGTGGACGATCTGGGCCAGACGATCGTGATGGTCACCCACGACACCACGGCGGCGTCCTACGCCGACCGTACGGTGTTCCTTGCCGACGGCAGCCTCCAGGGCGAGATGCTCGACCCGACCGCCGACGAGTTGCTCGATCACATGAAGATCCTGCAGGTGGGCCAGTTCATCCGGGGCATCCCCGGGGGCGCCACGATGGACGTGGTCCTGGAGTTCATGGAGGACCTGGACGATTGATCTCGGACCGTGACAGGGGCATCCCCACCTCGGTACGTCTTGATCCGGTAGCCAGCCGATGACCTTGCTGCGCTACAGCTTCCGCAACATCGCCGGCGCCAGAGTGCGGTTCGCGCTCACCACCCTGGCGGTGGTCATGGGGGTGGCTCTCACGGTCGGCGTGCTGATCGCCACCGATGGCCTGCGCGCCTCTCTCGGCGGCTTGGCCGAGAAGCTCTCCGAGAACGTCGACCTCTCGGTCCGCTTCCAGTCCGAAGTGGGCGACCCCTTCGAGGACTTGCCTCTGCTCGACCCGTCGGTGAAGGACCAGTTGGAGGCGATCGACGAGGTGGAGAGGACATCGGGCGCGGTGTTCGAGTTCAACACCGTGGCCATCGACGCCGACGGGAACGCCCTCGATCCCGGGCTCGGCCGTCAGAGTGGAGACGGCTGGCCCGAGGACGAGTCGCTGGGCCCGATCTTCGTCCTCGACGACGGCGTCAGCCGCAGGCCCGCTGGGCCCGACGAGTTCACCATGGACCACCACACCGCCACTGACCACGGCTTCCAGATCGGCGAGCGCTACCAGGTCTCCACTCCCAGCGGCACCCGCTCCTTCGAGTTGGTCGGCTACCACTACTTCCTGGAACCCGACTACCGGCTCTCGCTCCAGCAGGTCGCCTGGGACATGGCTACGGCTCGGCAGCTCCTGCACGGCGGCGGGGGCTACGACCGCATCGATGTGGGGCTGTCGCCGGGCGCCTCGCTGCAGGCGGTGATCGCGTCCATCGAGCGCACCCTGGGCCCCTCCATCGAGGTCCTCTCCCAGCAGGACCAGACCGATGAGCGCAGAGCGGAGTTCGACGAGATCATGAACCTCTTCCGCAACCAACTGCTGGCGTTCGCCGTCATCGTGCTGGTCATCTCGGCGTTCATCACCTACAACACGTTCCATCTGGTCATGGGCCAGCGCATCAGGGAGCTGGGATTGCTGCGGGTGCTGGGGGCCAGCCGGCTTCAGCTGGCCCAGACGGTGGCGCTCGAGGCCCTCGCAGTGGGCGTCGTGGCCACCGTGGCAGGACTCGGCCTGGGCGTGCTGGTGTCCAGAGCCATCATGAGCGCGCTGCAGATCGCAGGCGCCCACCTGCCGCCGATCGATGTGATCGTCGACGGGGGGACCATCCTCGCCGCCATGGCAGTCGGCATCGGCGTGACCCTGGCAGCCGCGATCTGGCCGGCCCTGCGGGCCCGCCGGGTGACGCCCATGGTGGCGCTGGCCAACGACGCCGACGTGGACCCCTACGACCGGCGCCGGTCGATCATCATGGGATCGGTGTTCGGCGGGGCGGGGCTGGTGCTTCTGGTCGTGGGCCTGCTGTTCGATCTCCCCACATTCCCGCTCGTCGCACTGCTCGGCGTGGGCGCGCTGCTGGTGTTGGTGGGCGTGAACATCGCCAGCCCGGCCATGGCCCGGCCGATGTCGCTCTTCCTGGGGTGGCCAGCCGCTTGGAAATACACCGTGAGCGGCCGCCTGGCCCGGCTGAACGCGGCCCGCAACCCTCGCCGCACCGCGACCACCGCATCAGCGCTGATAATCGGGCTGGCGATGGTGTCGGTGGTCACCGTGCTGGGCACATCGTTCAAGCAGACCCTGTACGACCAGCTCGAAGACTCGGTGCAGGCCGACTGGATGATGTGCGTCGGCGATTGCAGCAACCTGCAGTCGGTGTTCAGCCCGCAAGCCACCCGCCAGATATCGGCGTTGCCCGAGATCGAGTCGGTGGCGGCCTTCCGGTTCCGAGACGACGGGGTGCGCACCACCGATGGCGAGCAGCATGTGCTCACCGCCGCCAGCCTCGCCTCGTTCTCCCGCCATGTGGAGCCGGGCATCGTGTCCGGAAGCCTGGCGGGAGCCGGCCCCGGCGACGTGATCGTGCAAGTCGATGACGCCGCCGAGTTGGGCCTGGCCGTGGGCGATCAGGCGCGCCTGGAGTTCCCCGGCCGGCGGACGGCGAGCTTCAACGTGGTGGCCCTGTTCACCGAGGACTCCGTAGTGAGCTCCTGGGTCATCGACCTCCAAGACTGGGACCGCTACATCGTCGGCGACCAGGACAGCCTGGCCACCGCCACCACGGCCCCAGGGGTCAGACCCGATGAGGCTCGGGCCGCGCTGGAAGCCGAGCTCGCCGACTACCCCCAGCTCGACGTGAGCAACCAGGCCGAATTCCGGGAGAGCAAGGCCGTCCAGATCGACACCATGCTGGTGGTGGTCAACGTGTTCTTGGTCATCGCGCTGCTGATCGCGGTGACGGGCATCTCCAACACGATGGTCCTGTCGGTGTTCGAGCGGAACCGGGAGCTGGGGCTGCTGCGAGCCGTAGGCATGGCCAAATGGCAGATCTGGGGCATGATCATCTTGGAGGGGATCATCGTGGCCGTCTTCGGCGGGCTCGTCGGTATCGCCACCGGGGTTGTGACCGGCGTGATCGCCGCCGCGGCAATTCCCGGCGACATCATCTCTGCCACCACCGTGCCGTGGCTCACGCTGGTGATCTACCTGGCGGTGTCGGCGGCAGCCGGACTGCTGGCCGCCTTCCTCCCCGCCCGCCGGGCCAACCGCCTCAATGTGCTCAAGGCGATCTCGCACTCGTAGAAGTCGACGCTCTTACCTACAACGACGCAACCTGTGGGCGCAAGAAGTCCGGCCACAACACTCGCCATGCCGCGCCGGTCCAGGGGTGCCCCGCGGATCAGCCCGTTCGCGGTGCCGGTATGTCGGCTCTACGCGTTTCGTGGGGCAGGGGGCTCGTTTCGTGGCTCTACCTCACAGACAGAACCAGCCATAGGGATACAGCATGACATGTCGTGGCCTAATTTGCTAGCCCAGGTCGAGAACGTCAACAGCATGATCAAGCGGGACGGCGAATTGGACGCCAAGTTCTGTCGGGCACGGGGCCTCGGCGCTCACACCGTTGCAGTGCTCGCGCTTGCGGTGGTGCACAACCTCGAACTCGCTATGACCGATCCGCTGGCTGACAACGCAGACGAGGCAGACGACGACCACCCGGACGGGACCGACGACGGCTCCGAGGGCGCGACAGACAACGCCGACATCCCCGACCCCGAAGACGACCGAGGCGGACACCGACTCAGAGCGCCGCCCTGACGCGGCCTGAGCGCTCTTTCTGAGCTGGCGGTCTCAGCACCGCCAGCTTCAGCGCGCCCCAAAACACGACTTGAGTCGCTGAGCCTCGCTCAGCAGCTTTCGAGTCGTCCTATTACAAGCTGATCAGGCTCCAAAAAGCCGAAAAGTAGCCGGAACCAGCTCAATCTCAGCTAACTCGCGAACGAATGCAGCACTATCTCGCGAACATCCTGTGGTGGGCCGTAGGGGATTTGAACCTCTGACCTCCTGCGTGTCGAGCAGGCGCTCTAACCAGGCTGAGCTAACGGCCCCGAGCCACGCAGGGTAGCAGGCGTCACTCGCCTCGGAACTCGG
>JAKZWH010000268.1:0-3670 GCA_047515615.1 Acidimicrobiales bacterium
GCTTGAGGGCGCTTCGTCGATCGCCATCGACAACCGGCTCGCAGCTAGACGCGCCGTCGAGCATCTCATCGAAATGGGGCATGAGCGCATCGGCCTCGTCGCGGGCCCGCAGTATGCGGGCTCGCCGACGCCGGTCCCCGAGCAGCGTCGCCGCGGCTATGAGGACGCCTTGCGAGCCCAACGGCTGGCCGTCGATCCCGAACTGGCGGTCAGCGGTGAATGGACAGCCGCCGGCGGCGCCGCCGCGCTGCCCGCGCTCCTCGAATGCTCCAAGCCGCCCCCCGCGGTGTTCTGCAGGTCCGACGAGATGGCCTTCGGCGTGCTGCGGGCGGCCGCAAGGTGCGGCCTGGCCGTGCCAGGTGATCTCTCCGTGATCGGCTTCGACGACCACGATCTGGCCGACGCACTGGGGCTGACCACCATGCGGCAGGCGGTGGACGAGATGGGAGTTCGGGCCGCGGAAACGGTGCTGGAGCTGATCGACGACGAGCCCGTGACCGACATCCCCTGGGATGTGCCCCTGCTGGTGCGGGAAACGACCGCTCCACCGGGTTGATTCTGCGGGGCGTAGAGTTGCCCGACTGTAAACGGTTGCGGAGGAGTGCAGGTGAAGGGCAGCACGTCGGAACAGGGCACTAATGGTCGTGACGGAGCCGACCCCTGGTGGCGCGGAGCCGTCGGCTACGAGATCTACGTGCGCTCCTTCGCTGACTCGAACGGTGACGGCCTAGGCGACCTGGCGGGCATCACCAGCCGACTCGACTATCTGAGCTGGCTCGGAGTCGACGCGGTATGGCTCACCCCCTTCTATCCGTCGCCCGGCCACGATCATGGCTATGACGTCAGCGACTACTGCGCCGTCTCGCCTCGCCATGGAACGCTCCAAGACTTCGACGTCCTCGTGAGCGAGGCCCACCGCCGAGACCTGCGGGTGATAGTCGACATCGTGCCCAACCACACATCGATCGAGCACGAGTGGTTCACGCGCGCCCGGCGCCATCCGGACGGACCCGACCGGGACCGCTACCTCTGGGCCGATCCGGCCCCCGACGGGGGCCCTCCCAACAACTGGCGCAGCCACTTTGGAGGACCGGCCTGGACCCTCGACGAGGCGTCCGGCCAGTACTGGTGCCATCTCTTCCTTCCTGAACAGCCCGACCTCAATTGGCGAAATCCGGCGGTCAGGGACGACTTCGACTCGATCCTTCGCTGGTGGATGGATCGCGGGGTGGACGGCTTCCGCGTCGACGTCGCCCACGGCCTCATCAAGGACGCCCAACTGCGCGACAACCCCCAGATCGCGCCGATCGCGGAGAATATGGACCCCTTCGACGCGTTCGACGCCTTCGAGCACCGATACGACATGGACCAGTCCGAGAACGTCGACATCTTCCGCCGATGGAACCAGATCTGTGCCACGCGGCAGGTGATGCTGCTCGGAGAGGTGAATGCCCCCCGGCCCGCCCGCATGTCCCGCTACGTCGCGCCGGGCGCACTCGATCAGGCCTTCTTCTTGCGAGCTGCCCACACCGATTGGGTGCCCGAGGCTCTCTTAGCGATGGTGCGGGCCATGCACGACGCCGCGCCGCACGGAATCTCCTGGGTGTTGAGCAACCATGACCGCTCTCGGCCGGCCAGCCGCTTCGGCGGCGGCAAGGCCGGTGTTCGGCGGTCCTTGGCCGTTAGTGTTCTATTGATGGCCATGGGAGGCACTCCCTTCCTCTATCAGGGCGAGGAACTCGGGTTATGCGACGGAGCGCTGCGCACCGGTCCCCATGATCCTGTGTCGGTCAGGAACTCGGGTGCCACCCACGGCCGCGACGGGTGCCGCACGCCCATGCCCTGGGACAGCAGCACCTACAACGGCTTCTCCACGAGCGATCCGTGGATCGACGCGGAGCCTCGCCCACCGGAGCAGACGGTCGACGGGCAGCGGGCCGATCCCGATGCGACCGTGCACCGCTATCGCAGCCTGCTGGCCATGCGCCGACAGCATCCCGATCTGTGGCGGGCGCCGCTCGAGTGGATCGAGACGCACACCCCGCGGGTGGCCGCGCTGCGACGAGGCTCGATCGCGGTGGTCGTCAACCTGGCCGACCACCGCACCAGCGTCCGCCTGGGCTCCCCCGGATGGCAGCCCGTCTTCGCCAGCCAGCAAGGCAGCCGTCTGGACAGCCCGGCCCACGATGCAGTATCTGTCCCTACCGAGTCAACCGTCGTGCTGGTGAGGGCTCATCGATAGCTACAGGGGAATGAGTCGTGAGGGCGCGCCAAGCCACCATAGATGACATTGCCTTGGCGGCAGGAGTGTCTGTCGCCACCGTGAGCCGCGCCCTGCGCGACTTCCCCAACGTCGCGCCGGCTACCCGCAAGAGAGTGCAAGCGGTGGCGGCCGAATATGAGTACGAGGTCCATCCTCAGGCCTCGCGCCTGGCTTCGGGGAGGACTTGGACGGTCGGCGTGGCCGCACCTCTGTTCGGGACTTGGTTCCCGGCGCGCGCTCTCGCCGGCATCAACGCGGTGCTGGCCGAGGCCGGCTATGACCTGCTCATCTCCATGATGACCACCCCAGAGGACCGGCACCGGTTCCTGCGGGAAGCCCGATCCTTCTGCAGGCGAGTCGACGGGTTGGTTCTCATCGACGCGTTCGTCAGCGCCGAAGGAGACTCGGCCGATTCGTTCTTCAGCCGCCCTGTCGTAACCGTCGGCGAGCGCCTCGAGGGCGCTACGTCGATCGCAATCGATAACCGGCAGGCGGCTCGACGCGCCGTCGAGCACCTGATCGAGTTGGGACACGAGCGGATCGGCCTCGTTACGGGACCGATAATCGCGCACCTGCCGACGCCCGTCCCCGAGCAGCGCCGCCTCGGCTATGAGGACGCCCTGCGAGACGCCGGCCTGAGGATCGATCCGAGCCTGGCCGTCGAAGGCGACGGGTTGGCCGGAGGCGGAGCCCGGGCGCTGTCCAGGCTCATCGCCGGCTCCGACTCTCCCACCGCGGTGTTCTGCATGTCCGACGAGATGGCGTTCGGTGCCTTGGAGGCGGCCAGGAGCGCGGGGATGGCCGTGCCCGGCGATCTCTCCGTGGTCGGCTTCGACGACCACGATCTGGCCGAGGCACTGGGGCTGACCACCATGCGCCAGGCCGTGGGGGAGATGGGCGTGCGGGCCGCGGAGCAGGTGCTGGCGCTGATCGACGGCGACGAGCCCCCGAGCGACATCGCCTGGGACGTTCCCCTGGTGGTCCGCTCCACCACCGCACCACCAGGTTGAGTCTGCTTGACGCTGCAATGCGAACCCGCTATCGTGGGTCTGTAAGCGTTTACATTCCGAGGGAGGGAATCCATGCAGAAGCACTCACACTGGTGGCTCCCGGTTCTATTTGCCCTGGTTGCGGCGGCCTGCAAGCGCACCGGGATCGGACAGAGAATCAGAGTCGTCGACTCAGGCCACCGCGGAGTCGGCTCCAACCGAGCCGAGCGGGCCTGGCGAACCCGCCGAGCCAGCCGAGTCAAGCGAGCCAGCCGAATCGAGCGAGCCCGCCGAGTCGACTGAGTCCAGCGCGCCAGCCGAGTCGAGCGAGCCGGCCGGGGCGGCAATCCGCACCGACCTCACGACTGACCCGGTGACGCTCGTGTTGTATATCGAGCCGACCTTCCCCTTCGCCGAG
>JAKZWH010000269.1:0-6136 GCA_047515615.1 Acidimicrobiales bacterium
TGGCCCAGCCCTTCATGACCAACGACGCGGCCGCAGTCGGCCGGCTCTTCATCGTCACGTCGCTGTTGCTGGCGCTGGGCACTGCCGTCGTCGGTGTGCTGCTCTCGCTGGGTCGCACCGCGGCCGCGTCGCCCTGGGATCTGTTCGGTGGCTTGAACGCCTACTTCCGGATGTGGACGCTCTACCGGGTGTCGTTCGTGCTGCTGGTGGTGATGCCGCTGCTTCTCGGCCTGGCCCTGGCGGTGGTGCCGTCGCAGGTCGGCGCGGGCAACGTCGCCTTCCCCCGGGCCGCGCTGGCGTCGTTCTGGTCGTGGCTCATCGGCGCGGTGATCATCGTCTCGTCGGCGCTGGCCGGTGGGGGCTGGGGCGCCCTCGACGGCGTGACCGGCAACGAGAGCGACGCCATGGCCCTCACGCTGCTCGGCACCGGCATGGTGATCGTCGCGCTGCTCCTCGGTGCCTTGACCGTCGCCACCACCGTGATCTCGATGCGCCAGACCGGCATGAGCCTCCTGGACGTGCCCCCCTTCTCCTGGTCGATGCTGGTGACCGCCGCGGTGTGGCTGTTCACCATGCCCGTCGCCATCGCCAACATCGTTGTGATCTACGCGGACCTGCGGGGCAGGCCGGCCATCGCCTTCGGCCGGGCCGAGAGCCCCGACATATGGCTCCAGCTCGACTGGCTGGTGGAGCAGCCCGCCGTGTACGCCATGGCCGTGCCGGTGCTCGGCATTGTCTTCGAAGCCGTCGGCGCCGCGGTCGGGGCTCGCTCCAGCCGCCCCGAGGCGATCCTCATGGTGGTGGGGCTGTTCGGTCTGTTGGCGGTGGGCGGCTGGTCGCAGGACTACTTCACCGCCCCGCAGGACCTCCGCGACGGGCTGGTCTACGTGGCGTTCGGACTGGCCGCGGTCTTGCCGATCGTGGCGACGGCCGGCGGCGCGGCCGAGCTGGTAATGCGGGGCTCGAAGACACCGGATCGACTCTTTGACACCCGGATGCTGGGCGCGGGCGCGGCCCTCGCGCTCCTCGGCGCGGCGGCCCTGGTGGGGGCGCTGCGAGTGATCGAGCCCTTCGACCTGCTCGAGACCTCCGCCACCTGGGCGGTGTTCCACGGCGTTGTCGTCGCGAGTCTCATCGCGGGCGTGGTTGCCCTGCGCACCTGGTCGCACCAGTTGTCGTTCCGCCCCATGAAGCAGAAGTTCGGCCGGGGAGCGGTCGTGCTGCTGTTCGGCGGCGGCGGGCTGCTGGTGGTGGCCGATCTAATCTCAGGGTTCATCGCCGACGCCCCGGACCTCATGGCCCTCGCACTCGACGGCAGCGCCGTGCTCAACGTGGTGGCTTTCATTGGGTCCCTTCTCGTGGCGGCCGGGCTGGCCGTAGCCCTGGGTGGGGCAGTCTCGGCCCTCAGAGGCCGAGCGGAGACGTCGGAATCTCACAAGGACGTCGCACCATGCTGAGCGAGGCCGTGGCCCGAGCGGCCCGTGAGCGCAGCGAACAAGAGCGGGAATTGAGGCCGTCCGCAGCGGCCGGGAGCGACCCAGCATGAGAACCACCGCGCTGCCCGCGGCGGAGGCGACCCGCCCCCGCACCGTCGTCGTCGGCGCCCTGCTGGCCACGGGAGCGGCCTTCTTGGCCTTCGCCGCCCTCATCGCGGTGTACGTCCAGCAGCGCCAGCAGGCCCGGACCCTGGGCGAGGAGTGGTTCCCGTCCGGCACCGTCGAGCTCGGCCCGGCCGGGATGATGATGATGACGCTGGTGCTGTCAGTGGTGACGGTGCAGTGGGCGGTGCAGGCCGCCCGGGCCGAGGACCGGCCCCACGGATTCATCGCGCTGGGTGTCACCCTGTTGTTCGGTGCCTCGGTGATCAACCAGTTCTGGTTCGTCTACCAGGACACCGCCTTCGCCATCGACGCAGGGCGGGCCGAGCTGCTGTTCTACGCGGTGACCGGCTCGTTCATCGCCATGCTCATCGCAGCGATGGCGATGCTGGCGGTGACCACCATCCGGTCGCTGTTGGGGCCCTTCGGGCGTGATCTGGCCCACGGGGTCCAGGCTTCGGCCGTGTTCTGGCACATGTGCGTGTTGTGCTACTTCCTGGTGTGGTACATCGTGTTCATCACCAAGTAGGGCGAGCGTGTTCACCACCGGATTCAAGTTCTTCTTCGGACTGTTCGCCGCGTTCTGCGCGGCCGCGCTGGTCTACGGCTACACGACCGGCGGCAACCACATCGGCCCCATCTCGCTGGGATGGAAGGGCGGCGTGGGCGACCACATCGGTTACGGCGTGCTGGTTGCGCTGGCCGGCGTCTCGCTGGCGATCAGCCTGGTGCTGGTCTCGTTCCGGGACGCCGACGCCGCGGCCCAGGCCCGCCTTCAGAACATGGCCGAGGTGCTGACCGACCAGCCGGTCGCGGCCAGCTTCTGGCCGGTCGTGGCCTCCTTCGGTGTCGGCGCGGCCGCAGTGGGGCTGGTGCTGCACCCAATGGTGTTCGTGTTGGGCCTGGCCCTGGTTTTCCTGTCGTTGGTGGAGTGGACGATGGACGCCTGGGCTGACCGGGCCACTGGTGACGCTGCCGTCAACCGGGAGCTGCGCAACCGCATCATGGCGCCCATCGAGATCCCCGTGGTGGGAGCGCTCGCGGTCGGCGTGGTCGCGCTGGCCGCTTCTCGCATCCTGCTGTCCGTGTCGCAGCTTGGGGCTGTGGCCGTCGCGGCCGTCGTGGCCGTGCTGATCCTGGTCGGCGCGATGGTGTACACCAGCCGTCCCGGCCTCGGCCGTCGCTTGGTGCGAGTCCTGGGGCCCGTGGCCGCCCTGCTGCTGGTGGTGGGCGGGGTGCTGGCCGCGGTTGCCGGTGAGCGCGACTTCGGCCACGAGGAGGTCGACACCCACGAAGAGCCCGGCGAGCCGACCGGCGGCGAGGAAGGTGGCTGAGATGCGATCCTCCCGACTCGGCAGCGTCCTCGCCTGGGCGTTGATGCTGCTGGGCGCGGCGGTGGTCAGCGGCTGCGCAGCCGACGCCGAGCTCGACACGTTCGCGCCGCAGGGCCCTATCGCTAGGGAGTTGCACTCCCGGGCGGTGCTGCCGGTGTTCTGGATCGCGGCGGTGGTGTTCGTGGGAATCACGATCGCCATGGTCTGGCTCATCTGGCGGAACCGGGTCAAGAGCTATGACGGCGACGACGACTGGCCCTCCCAGACCCACGGCCACGTTCCGCTGGAGATCGGCTGGACCGCGGGGTTCTTCGTGACCATGGCCGCGGTGGCGGGAATCATGCTGTGGTCGCTTTCCACCGTGGACGCCACCGAGGACAACATCATGGGCGTCACCGTTGATGACCGAAGCGTCGAATGGGAGCCGACCGTGGTGGTGGTGGGCAACCAGTGGTGGTGGGAATTCCGCTACTACTTCTCCGACCAGGTGGACCTGGCCGATCTGAGAGCCCACGGCGATGCCAAGACGCTGCCGCTCGCCGACATCGTCACATCGGGCCAGATGGTCATTCCCACCGGCGAGGAGATCGAGCTGGTCATCACCTCGCGCGATGTGATCCACTCGTTCTGGATCCCCGCCCTCAACGGCAAGCGCGACGCTGTGCCCAACAAGTTCTCGCCCTGGAAGCTCGAGGCCTCCGATCCCGGCTTTTACTTCGGGCAGTGCACCGAGTTCTGTGGCCTGTCGCACTCCCGCATGAGGATGCAGGTGGTGGCGCTGAGCCCCGCCGACTTCCAGGCGTGGGTCGACCGCACCACTCAGGACGCGGCCGAGCCCACCGATCCGGCCGCGCTGGCGGGCATGGAGGTGTTCTCCGGCATCTGCACCTCCTGCCACCTCGTCGAGGGAGTCAATGACGACGTCTACGAGGGGGCCGACCAAGCCTCCGGCGCGGCTCCGAACCTGACCCACCTCGCCGGCCGCAGCACCTTCGCCGGCGGCATCTTCAACATCTACAACGCCGACGGCTCGCTCAACCGGACCCAGCTGGAGGCCTGGCTGCGCAACCCCGCGGATTTGAAGGCCAACTACACGGTGCCCGGCGAGCAGTACCGCGGCATGCCCGACCTGAACCTGAGCGAGCAGCAGATCGACGACCTGGTGGCCTACCTTTCAGGGCTGGGAGAGCGGCCCGCCGACTGGATAATCGCCGCGACGCAGGTGGACTGAACATGGCGATAGAAACCGAGGAGGGGTTGGAGCACTATGGCGATCACTGAGAAGACGCCCCTCGAGATTGGCCCCGGTGACACCGCCCGCTACGCCGAGCGGCCCCTCGGCGTATTCACCCGTCCCCAGCTGGGTCGGGGCTGGCGAGACTGGCTCAGCACCGTCGACCACAAGCGCATCGGGATCCTGTACGGCGCCTCCGCTCTGTTCTTCTTCGTGGTCGGCGGCGTCGAGGCCTTGCTCATCCGGTTGCAGCTCGCTGCGCCGGAGGGCTCGGTGCTCAGCGCCGACGTCTACAACCAGGTGTACACCATGCACGGCGTCACCATGGTGTTCCTGTTCGTCATGCCGCTGGCCGCGGCCTTCGCGAACTACTTCATCCCCTTGCAGATCGGCGCCCGCGATGTGGCCTTCCCCCGCCTCAACGCGCTGTCCTACTGGATCTGGCTGTCGGGCGCGATCTTCTTGAACACGTCGTGGATCGTGGGCGGCGGCGGCGCCGACTGCGGCTGGTTCTGCTACGCCTCCAACAGCGGCGTCGCCTTCTCGCCCAGCCACGGCGTGGACTTCTACGCAATAGGGCTGCAGATCCTGGGCATCGCCTCGCTGGTGTCGGCGGTGAACCTCATCGTCACGTGTCTCAACCTGCGGGCTCCGGGCATGACCCTGATGCGGATGCCGGTTCTCACCTGGATGCTCCTGATCACCCAGTTCCTGCTGCTGTTCGCGTTGCCGGTGATCACCGTGGCGTTGTTCCTGCTGATTTTCGACCGCCTTTTCGGCGCCCAGTTCTTCAATCCCGACGCCGGGGCCGACCCGCTGTTATGGCAGCACCTGTTCTGGATCTTCGGCCACCCCGAGGTGTACATCCTCATCCTGCCTGCCTTCGGAGTGGTGTCGGAGGTGATCCCCACCTTCAGCCGCAAGCCGCTGTTCGGCTACGAGTTCATGGTGTTCTCGGGCATCGCCATCGGTTTCATGGGCTGGGGAGTGTGGGCCCACCACATGTTCGTGTCGGGCATCGGCCCCATCTCGGTGGCCGCCTTCTCCTTGTCGACGATGTTCATCGCAGTGCCGACGGGGGTGAAAGTCCTCAACTGGCTGGCCACGATGTGGGGCGGGAAGCTGCGCTTCACGGTGGCCATGAAGTTCGCGGTGGCCACGGTGGCCATGTTCACCATCGGCGGCCTGTCCGGCGTGACCCACTCGGTGGCGCCGGCCGACACCCAGCAGACCGACACCTACTACATCGTGGCCCACTTCCACTACGTGATCTTCGGTGGCGCCGTGCTGGGCCTGTTCGCCGGCCTCTACTTCTGGTGGCCCAAGGTGTGGGGCCACTTCCTCAACGAGCGGCTCGGCAACTGGCACTTCTGGATCATGCTGGTGGGCTTCAACCTCACCTTCGGCCCCATGCACATCCTGGGCCTGCAGGGGATGTCCCGTCGCATCGACACCTACGCGAGGGGCTACGGTTTCGAGTTCTGGAACATGGCGGCCACCGTCGGCTCGCTGCTGATCGCTCTGAGCGTGCTGATCTTCATGGTGAACGTGGTGAAGTCCAAGCGAGACGCCCCCCATCTGCCTGCGCCGGGCCCCGACCCCTGGGACGCCCGCAGCCTGGAATGGTCGATTCCGTCGCCGGTGCCCGCGCACAACTTCGACACGGTGCCCCAGGTGCACGGCCGCGACGATTGGTGGCACCGCAAGTACGCCGAGAACGACGAGGGCAAGGTGGTGCGGGTTGCCACCGTGGAGGAGGCCGCGCAGACCGGCGAGGCCACCGACGTGCACCTGCCGTCACCGTCGTTCTGGCCGTTGGCGGTGGCGGTCGGGCTGCCCCTCATCGGCTACGGCCTGATCTTCAACCTATGGCTGGCACTGATCGGCGCCCTCGTGACGGTGGGCTCCCTCTACTCGTGGGCGCTGGAGCCCGTGGACGACCCCGACGCCGCCCACGACCACCACGACGA
>JAKZWH010000270.1:0-8806 GCA_047515615.1 Acidimicrobiales bacterium
TCCAACGCCGGTCTGATCACCGCCGGCCTCGTGCTGACCATGTACGCGTCGTCGCGCGGCTTCACCGCCGTGGTGGGCGCGCTCGATGTCACCTACGGGCGCGAGCACCGCCACAGCTGGATCTCCAGCCGCCTCGCGGGCGTCGTCATCACTCTGGCCACCCTGATCGTCGCCGCGCTGGTGGCCGCGATGGTGGTGGTCGGACCCCTACTGGGCAGCGGGGAGGAGCTGGCCGAGCGCTTCAGGGCGGGCGACGCGTTCGCGACCGCGTGGGTGTGGCTGCGATGGCCGGTGGCGTTCGTGGTCGTCGTTCTGTGGGCGGCCTCCGTCTACCACTTCGCACCCCGACGGCGGTCGCCTTGGCGCCGCGAGCTGCCCGGAGCGGTGATCGGGACGCTGTGGTGGCTCGCGGTGTCGCTGGGTTTCCGGATCTACCTCGATGCGGCCTCCAGCGGAGTCAACGCCGTGTTCGGGCTGCTGGGCGGGGCGCTGAGCTTGCTGATATGGCTGTACCTGCTGTCGATGGGCCTGCTGGTAGGAGCCGGGCTCAACACCGTTCTGACCGACCGCCGACAGAAGAGACAACGGGTATCAGAAGTAACCGAATGAGCGATCAGTCGCAGCATATTGCCGCGGGACGGACGGCGGGGAAGGCGGTACCCTCGACGGGGTGAGCGACTTCCGGGTCGATCTTGACGAGGTTGACTTCAACCTGCACCACGTGGCCGATCTCGACGGGCTTGCCGCGCTCGACGGGTTCGAGCACGTGGAGCCCGAGGTGGTAGACCAGCTGCTAGCCGAGGCAGCCCGGTTCGCGCAGGAGGTGATCGCGCCGCTCAACCGCGTCGGCGACACCGAGGGCGCCCGCCGCCTCGACGACGGCTCGGTGGTGACGCCCACCGGCTTCCGGGAGGCCTACCGCGCCTATGTGCAGGCCGGCTGGGGCGCGGTGTCGATGGATCCCGACTACGGCGGAGGGGGCTTCCCCCACCTCGTTGGGCTCGCAGTGGAGGAGATGTTCACCGCCGCCTGCATGTCCTGGTCGTTGTGCCCGCTGCTGACCCAGGGGGCCATCAACATGCTCGGCGCGTACGGCACCGACGAGCTCAAGTCTCTCTACCTGCCGCAGATGGCCACCGGCGCCTGGACCGGCACCATGAACCTCACCGAGCCCCAGGCCGGGTCCGACCTCGGAGCGGTGACAGCCCGCGCCGTGCCCCAGGCCGACGGCTCGTACCGCCTCTATGGCACCAAGATCTTCATCACCTACGGCGAGCACGACCTAGCCGACAACATCGTGCACCTGGTGCTGGCCCGAACGCCGGGCGCCCCGCCGGGGACCAGGGGCATCAGCTGCTTCCTGGTGCCCAAGCACCTGCCCGCGGCCGACGGTTCGGCCGGCGCGCGCAACGACGTGTGCTGCGTGTCGATCGAGCACAAGCTCGGGATCCACGCCAGCCCCACCTGCGTGATGGCCTACGGCGACACCGACGGCGCAGTGGGATTCCTAGTGGGCGAAAGGAACGGCGGGATGCGGGCCATGTTCACGATGATGAACCATGCCCGCCTCAGTGTCGGGCTCGAGGGCGTGGCCATCGCCGAGCGGTCCTACCAGCAGGCGCTCGCCTACGCCCACGAGCGCCGCCAGGGCCGGGCGCCGGGCGCGCCCGCCGGAGAGCCCTCGGCCATCATCGACCATCCCGACGTGCGGCGGATGCTGCTGGACATGCGCTCCACCATCAGCGCGATGCGGGGCCTTGCCTACCGCAACGCCGAGGCCATCGACCGCGCCTCGCACGGAGACGACGGGCAGCGCCAGGCGGGCACGGAGCGGGCCGCGCTTCTGACACCGCTAACCAAGGCGTGGGCCACCGATCTGGGGTGCGAGCTGGCCAGCGTCGGCCTGCAGGTACACGGCGGGATGGGCTTCATCGAGGAGACCGGCTCGGCCCAGCACTACCGCGACGCCCGGATCGCCCCCATCTACGAGGGCACCAACGGCATCCAGTCGGCCGATCTGGTCGGCCGCAAGCTGTCCATGCGGGGCGGCGGCGCGGTGCGCGACCACCTGGGCGAGATCCGGGCCACCGCGGGATCACTCGACGGCGCCGCTGGGCTGAAGTCGGTGCGCCAGCACCTTGAGGCTGCGGTCGAGGCGACGGGCGAGGCCAGCGAGTGGCTGTTGGGGGCCGAGCCCTTCGCGCAACTCGCGGGCGCCGACGCCTATCTGAAGATGCTGGCTACCACGACCGCCGGTGCGGCCCTGGCCGACGGAGCGCTGGCCGCGGCCCGCCTGGAGGTTCCCGAGATGGCCGCCGATCGGGCGGTCCTGGCCCGCTTCTTCGCGGCCATTCGGCTGTCGGCGGTGCCGGGCCTGCTGGCCGCGGTGACCGAGCCCGCCGACGACCTGGCCGCGGCCGGGCCGCGGATCCTGGCCGGCTAGGAGGCGTGGGCCCCGTGGGCGTCGCGTCCGGACTCCTGATCGCTTCGATCCCCAGCCCCCCTCGCAACGGCATCGAGCTCGGGCCGTTGGAGCTGCGGGCCTACGGGGTGATGATCGCGCTGGGCGTGATCGCCGCGGTGTCGCTGTCCCGGCGGCGCTGGCAGGCGCGGGGCGCCAACCCCGACGAGATCAGCCGGGTGGCCGTCTGGGCCGTGATCGCGGGCCTGGTCGGCTCCCGCCTCTACCACGTGATCACCGACTGGAGGCGGTTCCAGTCCGACGGTTGGCTGGAATCCCTGGCCATCTGGAAGGGCGGTCTGGGCATACCGGGGGGCATGACGGCCGGCATCCTGGTCGGACTGTGGATGATCCGGCGCCAGCATATGAACCGGGGCGAGGCCATCGCGGCGATGGTGCCGACGCTGCCGCTGGCCCAGGCCATCGGACGCCTCGGCAACTGGTTCAACCAGGAGCTGTTCGGCAGGCCCACCGACCTGCCCTGGGGATTGGAGATCGACGAGGCGCACCGCCCGGCGCAGTACCTGGGCGTGGAGACCTTCCATCCGACCTTCCTGTACGAGGCGGTGTGGAACCTGGTGCTGTGCGGTCTGCTGCTGATCCTCGACAGCCGGCGGAGGCGGGGCGACGTCTCGACGCTGGTCACCCGCTCTCGCCGGATGATCCGGCCCGGCTCGCTGTTGGCCGTGTACGCCCTCGGATACGGGTTGGGGCGCCTGTGGATCGAGGCGGTGCGCATCGACCACGCCAGCCTGATCTGGGGCGTGCGGGTCAACATCTGGATGAGCACCGTGCTGATCGCTGGCTCGGCCCTGTACCTGCTGCGGACCCGGCGCGGCCCGCGGGGGCCGAAACGCCCCGTCTTGCCCATGTGACCTTGAGCGAGCGCAAATGGGCTGCGAGCGCCTCGCCGCGGTGCGGCCGGATCAGTTGAAGCCGCGCAGGGGGAAATCCGAGCCGCGCCGGAGCCAGTTATCGGTCAGATAGTCGGCGGTGCCGTCGATGAGATGCATCGTGTACGCGTGGCGGCTGCGGTCCGACGTATTGGCCGCACTCCAGTGCGGCAGCGTGCCGTGCAGAGCGATCAGCGTGCCGGCGGTGGCCTCCAGCGGCACCAGATTCTCGACCGGATAGGGGGTGTCGTCGAGGACGTCGGTGACCGTGCCCCGGCTGCGGTCGGACGGGTCCACGAGGCGGAAGCGGGTCTTGACCGGGATGCGGTGGCCGCCGGGCGCTGCCCACATGCAGCCGTTGGCCACGGTGGCGTCCTCGATGGCGAACCAAAGGCCGATCACGCTCTGGGGCTCGGTCCACAGGAACGTGTGGTCGCAGTGGCAGATGACCTCGCCGCCGATGCCGGGCTGCTTGAAGATGTACATGGACTGCAGCAGCCGCGGGTCACGGATTCCGAGATCGGCGGCCACCGCGGCCAGTTCCGGGGTGCGGGAGAAGGCGTCGAACACCGGGTCGAGGTCGTGCATGGCGTGGCCGATCTTGTTGACCGCCAGCGGCATCGGCCTCGTCAATCGCCCGCCCTCTATGGCCCCGTCTTCGAAGAACCAGCGCACGGTGTCGCCCGAGCCGAGGAACCATTCGTCTTGGGCGTGGCTCTGCTCGGTGGTGGAGAACACTGTGACGCCGCCGTCTGTGTCGGGGTCGATGGCAGCCAGCATGCCGTTGACGTGGGATTTGAGATCCTCGCAGCGCTCGCGGGGCACGAAGCCGGGCAGCACAAGGAACCCGTCGCGCTCCCAATCTCGGAGCTGCGCGCCGTCGAGCATCGCCTACAGGCCTGGATTCCCGCGTGTGCCGGAATGACGGGAAACGCCGCGCGGTTGTCCGCCGTCGAGCATCGGCGGCCCGTCCTAGGTCTCGCCCTTGCGGTAGGGCAGGCCGTCGGCCCGGGGCATCCGCAGCCGCTGAGAGAAGAACACCAGCACCACCAGCACGACCACGAAGGGCAGGATCTCGGTCCACCAGTTCGGCACCGTCGACGACAGGAAGTACCAGACCGCGGCGCCCAGACCCAGTCCCGCGGCCAGCCCGGCATCGATGCGGCGGTGCCGGCTCAAGGCCCACGCCACCACCGCGCCCAGAGCGATGGTGTTGACGAGCAGGAGCGAATGTGATGCCGATCCGTCGAGGTCGCGCAGGCCCACCCCGAACGGGTAGCCGAAGAGCAGGGAGCCAGCCATTACCCCGCCGGGGCGCCAGTTGCCGAAGATGAGGGCGGCCAAGCCTATGAATCCTCTTCCGGTGGTCTGGCCCTCCTTGTAGAGGCCTCCCAACTCGGGGCTGGCGATGAAGGCTCCGCCCAACCCGGCCAGGGCTCCGCTGATCACAACGCCGTAGTACTTGTACAGGTAGATGTTGATGCCCTGGGTCTCGCCGGCGACGGGGTGCTCGCCGCAGATGCGGAGCCGCAGCCCAAAGCGGGTCCGCCAGATCAGCCAGGCGCTCATCGGCACCAGGGCGAAGGCGATCATCGTGGCCAGCGAGAGCTGGCTGACGAGCCCCCGGGCCAGTCCGGTGAAGTCCGAGACGAAGAACCAGTCCTTGTTGGTTAACCAGCCCAGGATGTCGGGCGTGGTCCAACCGAAGAGATCGCCGCCGGCCAGGAACGGGAAGGTGAACCGGCCCACGCCCGGGGTTCGGGGGGACTGGGTGATCGAGCCCCCGTCGTAGTTGGAGAGGATCTCCGATGACAGGAAGCGGGTCACGCCCGGAGCCGTCACGTTGATCGCCACCCCGGAGATGATGTGGTCGACGCCGAACGAGACGGTGGCGACGGCATGGACGAGACCGCCCATGGCCCCGCCCAGCATGCCGATGACCAGGCCGGGCCAGGCGCCGTAGTTGATGGCTCCCCATGCCCCGAACCAGGTTCCCAGTATCAGCATGCCCTCGAGCCCGATGTTGACGACGCCGGCCCGTTCCGAGAACAGGCCTCCGAGCCCGGCCAGCATGATGGGCACCGCCCAGCGCAGCATGGCCTGCGACGATGTCACCGCGGTGAGCCGCTCAGTGTCGTCGAAGCTCTGCACCACGGTGAGCACGGCCACGCCGATGGCGGCGTAGATCATCCACCGGGCCCACGCCGGCAGCCGTCCCATGAAGGCCGTGACGGGGTTCATGGCGCTGACGCCGGGACGGGGGCCATGGCCTGGGCCGCCGCCGCGGCCTCGTCGCGCTCGCGGATCCGGCGCATGACCTCGTAGGCGATCACCGCAGTCAGGATGATGACGCCTCCCATGATCACGACGATCTCGCGGGAGGCCGCTCCCGAGATCTGGAGGATTCCCGAGGAGACGTCGAGGAAGGCGAAGATCAGGGCGGCCAGGGCCACCCCCAACGGGTGGTTGCGACCGAGCAGGGCCACGGCGATGCCGGCGAAGCCGAGCCCGGCGATCGGATTGGACGGATAGAAGCCGTTGTTCATCAGCTCGGTCATCCCAACCAGGCCGGCCACCATCCCCGACAGCGTCATGGCCATCACCACCATCCGCTTGGGCGAGACGCCGCCCACATGGGAGGCGGACGGGTTGGCCCCGCTGGCCCTCAGGTCGAAGCCGAAGACGGTGCGGTTCAGCGTCATGTGGTAGAGGATCCCGACTGCGATGGCGATCAACAGGACCCCGGTCAGCTTCTTGCCCTGGGTGACCTCGCGGGTGAAGACCTCCAGCCAGCTGTTGATGTCGGGAAGCAGGCCGCTCTCGGCGATGGGCTCGGTGCCCACCCGCCCGCCGGTGGCCGATATCTCGCCGCCGGCCTGCCACTCCACGATCCACCAGGCGGACAGTCCCGAGATGGCCACCGCGTTCAACATGATGGTGGAGATCACCTCGTTGACCCCGCGGGTCACCTTCAGCACCCCCGCCGCGCCGGAGTAGGCCCCGCCCACGGCCATGGCCACGACCATGATGAACATGATGTGCACCACGGCCGGAAGCTCGACCTGGGCCCCGAGGTGGGCGGCGACGAGGAAGGCCAGCAGGTACTGGCCCTCCACACCGATGTTGAATAGGTTCATCCGGAAGCCGATGGCCGCAGCCACGCCCGACAGGTACAGGGGGGTGGCCCGGTTGAAGATGTCGACCTGCGTCTCGAGTTTGCTGGCGTGGCCGATCATGTCGGCGTAGGCCTCGATCGGGTTGCTGCCCGAGACCAGCAGCACGATCGACGACAGCACCACCGCGATGACCACCGCCGACAGCGGCGCGGCCAACGCCAGCAGGATCCGGCGTGACAGGCTGGCGGTCACGGCGACGTTCCTGTAGAGGTCGCGGGGTGGCGACTCCATGGCCCACAGCGGGCGACGGGCCAGCCGGCGGTCACGGGGCGGCCGTGCCCAGCGCGGCGCCGGTCATGTAGGCGCCCAAGTCGCGGGGGGTGATCTCGTTGGGGTCGAGGCGGGCCACCAGCCGGCCCCGCAGCATCACCACGATGGTGTCGGAAAGGCCGATCAGCTCGTCGAGGTCGGCTGAGACCAACAGGGTGGCCAGACCCTGGGCTCGGGCCTCGCGAATGTCGTCCCACACCGCGGCCTGGGCGCCGACGTCGATGCCCCGGGTGGGATGGTTGGCGATGAGCACGGCCGGGCCGGCCACCATCTCCCGACCCAGGATCAGCTTCTGCTGGTTCCCTCCCGACAGGGCGTGGGCGGCCACGTCGATGTTGGGGGTGCGGACATCGAAGTCGGCCTGGATCTGGTCGGCCCGATCCCTCATTCCCGATCGGTTGAGCCATGGGCCCCGGGAGTAGGGGGCCTTGGTCTGGTGGCCGAGGGCGGTGTTCTCCCACAGGGCCGCAGCCAGCAGCAGGCCGTCGCTATGGCGGTCCTGGGGGACGTAGCCCAGGCCCATCTCGCGACGCTGGCGCACCGATTGGTGGGTCACGTCGCGGCCCAGCATCGTGATGGTGCCGGACGCGGGGGCCTCGATGCCGATGATGGCGTTGACCAGTTCGGTCTGGCCGTTGCCCTCGACTCCGGCGATGCCGACGATCTCGCCCCGGTGGACGCTCAGGCTCACATCGTTGACCACCGGGCGCTCTCCGTCGCTGACGGTGAGGTCGGCGACCACCAGGGCGGCCTCGTCGGTGACGGTGGAGGCGCCCGCGTCGGGGGTGGGCAGCTCCGAGCCGATCATCATCTCGGCCAGGTCGTGGGCAGTCACCTCGTCGGGCTTCGCGGTTCCCACGGTTCGGCCCTGGCGCAGCACCGTGATGGTGTCGGCGATGGCGAGGACCTCGTCGAGCTTGTGGTCTATGAACAGGATGGTGGCGCCGCTGGCCTTGAGCTCGCGGATGTTGCGGAAGAGCTCGTCCACCTCTTGGGGCACCAGCACCGCCGTCGGCTCGTCGAGGATGAGGATCTGGGCCCCCCGGTACAGGACCTTGATGATCTCGACCCGCTGGCGCTCGCCGATTTCGAGCGTCTCCACCATGTCGTCGGCGTTGATGTCGAGGCCGTAGGCCCGGCCCACCTCGTCGAGATGCTTGCGGCCGGCCTCGAAGTCGATCCGGCCGAACGAGCGCATCGGCTCGGCCCCGAGTATCACGTTCTCGAGCACGGTGAGCTGGTCGGCCAGCATGAAGTGCTGGTGGACCATGCCGATCCCGAGCTCGATGGCTTGGGCCGGCGAGCCCAGCTCTACGGCCTGGCCCCGGATCTTGATCGTTCCCTCGTCCGGCGGCTGCATGCCGTAGAGGATCTTCATCAGGGTCGACTTGCCAGCCCCGTTCTCGCCGCAGATGGCGTGGATCTCGCCCTCGGCCACGGCGAGGTTTATGTCGTCGTTGGCCACGACTCCCGGGAACCTCTTGGTGATCCCTATGAGCTCGATGGCCAGCGCCACGCAGCCTCCTCTATAACGACGAACGGGCCGGACGCTAGCCCGACCCGGTCGTCATGTCACGTCTGTTGGCTGCCGACGACCGCCTCAAAACGGCCGTCGGCATCGGTGCTTAGGAGGGCTCCTTGGGCACCACGATGGCACCGGAGATGATCTGGGCCTTGAAGTCCTCGAGTTGGTCGACGATGTCGTCGACGAATCCGCCCGAGGTGCTGTAGCCGACGCCGTCCACGGACAGGTCGTAGGCGGTCGGCCCGGCGGTGACGTTGCCGTCGATGACGGACTTGACCATCTCGAAGATGGCTGAGTCGACCCGCTTGAGCATCGAGGTGAGGATGTAGTCCTGCACCCCCGGGCCGGTGGTGTGGTACTGGTCGGAGTCGACGCCGATGGCCCACACGTTCGACCCGGTGTTCTCGCTCTGCTCCTGGGCGGCCAGGAACAGGCCGGCACCGGTGCCGCCCGCGGCGTGGTAAACGATGTCAGCGCCTTC
>JAKZWH010000271.1:0-10252 GCA_047515615.1 Acidimicrobiales bacterium
CCCTGGCGGCGGCGGCATCGGCGTCGGCCTGAGCCGCGGTGGCGGCCGCTTCGGCCTCGGCCCTGGCGGCGGCGGCATCAGTGTCCGAAGCGCCAGTGTCCGTGACGCCGCCTTCGTCATCGTCGCCACATGAGGCTGCGACCAGCCCGAATACAGCGAACACGACGACTAGCCATCGAAATCGTTTCATCATGTCTGTTTGTCCCTCCTGGGTGCGGTCCCGAATGATCGGGCGTGTTGCATTGCGTGATTCTAGGGCCTGGCGCCCTCGGATGCCGGGGGCTGCCTGTCAGTGTCCTCTCACGAACGGCAGGGTCAGGGCGGCCGGCTGGTCGGCGCTGCGGCGGGCGATGACCACCAGCGCGATGATGGTGAGCGCCGCGGGCGCCATCGTCGTGAAGCTGGAGGCGGCGCCGGTCACCAGTCCCGCCGTCTTCCACTGGTTCACGGTGGCGGTGACCAGCCCGTACAGCAGCGAGCCGGCCAGCACGCCCGTGGGCCGCCAAGCCCCGAAGTACACCAGCGCGATGGCGATGAAGCCGATCTGGTTGGTGAGGTTGTGCTGGAAGATCCCGATCTCGATGGCGAGAGCAGCCCCGGCCAGGCCGGCCAGCCCGTTGCCGACGAGGATCGTGATGGCTCGCGTGCGGGCCACCGACACGCCCAGGCTGTCGGCCGCCTCGGGCGTCTCTCCGACAGCCCGGACGTTGAGCCCGAAGGTGGTGCGGTTCACGAGCAGGGTCAGCCCCGGCACGAGCAGTATCGCCACGTAGACCAGCACGTTGTGGTTGAAGAACATGTCGCCGATCTTGGGGATGTCGGACAGCAGCGGGACGGGCAGCTTGTGGAAGCTCGAGATGGGCAGCGGCGTGCCGACCCACTCGAGGAACAAGAGCTCGCTGATGCCCAGCCCGAAAAGGAAGATGCCGATGCCGCTGATTCCCTGCTCGGCCCGGAACGCGATCGTGACCGTGGCGTAGACGACCCCCATCAGCAGTCCGACTCCGATCCCGACCAGCAGGCCTACGACGATGCTGTCGGTCTTGAGCACGGCCCAGTACGAGAAGAATGCTCCCAGCAGCATCACACCGTCCACGCCGAGGTTCAGCACGCCACTGCGTTGGCTGAGCGTCTCGCCCAGGGCGGCCAACAAATACGGGGTGGCCAACCGCACGCCCGACGCGAAAGTGGCCACGGTGAAGGTGACGGTTATGAAGTCAGTCACGGCCCACTCTCCAAGTTGGCTCTGGCCGAGGAGTCGTCCCCGCCGATCGAGGCGTCGGCTGTGCCGGGATCGGACGGCACTGCTTCATCGGTGGCGGCCGCTTCATGGTCGGCCGCATCTCCGGCTATCGACATGAGGCGCGATATCCGCTCGCGCAGCGTGTTGCTGCTCACGACGAACACCACGATCAGGCCGTTGAGCCCGATCACGAGGGCCACCGGGATCTGGATGGCCCTCTGCATCGCGTTGGCCCCGACCAGCAGTCCCCCGAACAGGAACGACGACGGGATCGTGAAGAGCGGGTGCAGACCGCCGAACAGAGCGGCCACGATGCCGTTGAAGCCGGCCGAGCCGGTGAAGCCGGTGGCGAAGCCCTCGGTCTGCAGGCGGTGAGTCTCGCTGCCGAACACCAGAGCGGCCCCGGCCAGACCGCACAGCGCGCCGCTGATGGTGAGTGCGAGCATGGTCATGCGCTTCACCGGCATCCCCGCGTAGCGGGCCGCGGGCGCGCTGGCGCCCACGGCGCGCACCCGGTAGCCGGTAGTGGTCCTCCACAGGAAGAACCAGGTGACGCCCGCCGCGAGCAGGGCCACGACCACGCCCAGGTGCAGGCGGGTGCCCGAGATCAGCACGGGCAGGTCGGCGTTCTCGGACAGTCGCTTGGTCTGGGGTATGCGGGTGCCGAGCTCGATCTGCCTGGGATCCATCAGCGGGGCCCGCAGCAGGTAGTTGAACAGCTGCACGGCCACGAGGTTGAGCATGATCGTGGACAAGATCTCGTTGACGCCCAGATAGGCCTTCAGGGCGCCGGGAATGCCGCCCCAGATGGCCCCGCCCACCAGTCCCATCAACAGCACCAGCGGGATGAGAACCGCCGGCGGCAGGTCGGGTACGGCCAGCGCGGTGATGGTCGACATCAGCCCGCCCGCGATGATCTGGCCCTCGCCGCCGATATTGATCACCTTGGCCCGGAAGGCGACGCAGATGCCGGTGCCCACGAGCAGCAGGGGCATGGCCTTCGCCGCCGACTCGGCTAGCTCCTCAGTGCCGCCGAACGCGCCGATCAGCAACTCCTTGTAGCCCTCAAGCGGGTTGGCGCCCAGGCCGATGATCATGGCCGCACCGATCAGCAGGGCCATCATCACGGCCGAGCCGCCGACCACGACCCCGCTCAGGCGAGCCAGCGCGGCGCGGCGCGACCGCTGATGCGTTCCACCGGGCATCCGACCATGCTTGACGCGGGGCGACACGGCTGTCAACACAGTGTCAACCCGACGCCGGCGGACTCTCCAGCAGATCGCCCGCAGTGGCCAGTACCTCGGCGAGCTTGGCGGTGTTGTCGTAGACGGCCCGCAGGTAGTACTCGCTCACCGCCTCGTGGCCCGAGAACGGCGGCCGTCCCAGCGACCTGACCACCGCAGAGGGGTCGGTGGAGACCGTCACCTCCTCCACCGCGGGCAGCTTGTCGGCGGAGCCCCAGAAGTCGCCGGAGGTCCTCGCCGATGCCGGAGCGGTGCCCTTGCCCCTGCTGCGCCGGGAGCGCTTGCGGGCCGCGTCGGCGCCGTTGGCCGCGGTCACGAGACGGCTCCTTTCGCTGGGACGCCGTTGTCGCCGTTCTCATCGATGAGAAGCAGATCGGGGTCAATGCCCAGCGCGGCCCGCAGCTGGTCGCTGTCGAGGTCGCCCACCGAGGAGGACTTGGGCAGCACCATGTCGGCGATGCGGCGCTTGCCCGACACCACCTCCTCGACCCGATCGTCCACGGTGCCGGGGCACATCAGCCGGTGGCACACCACCGTGTTGCGCTGCCCGATGCGCCAGGCCCGGTCGCGGGCCTGGTCCTCGACCGCCGGGTTCCACCAGCGGTCGTAGAGCACCACGTGGTTGGCCGCGGTCAGGTTCAGTCCGGTGCCGCCCGCCTTGAGCGAGAGCACCAGAGCCCCGGGCCCGCGACCCTTCTGGAACGTCTGCACCAGACGGTCGCGGGCGCCCCGGGCCAGCCCGCCGTGATAGCAGCTGATCGGGAGGCCGGTGCGCTCGGTCAGGTGCGTCGCCAGCCGCTCTCCCCATGTGGCGAAGTGGGTGAAGATCAGCATCCGCTCGGAGGCCGCGAACACCTGGCCCATGATCTGCTCCAGCCGGACCAGCTTGCCCGAGCGCCCGTCCAGGGGTCCGCCGTCGTCCTCGTAGTTGACCGGATGGTTGCAGATCTGCTTGAGGGCGGTGATGGCGGCCAGCACCGCCCCCTTGCGCTCGGGCCCGCCCTCGGCGCTGGTCTCGGTGCGGGCCACCAGCTCGTCGAGCACCGCCTGGTAGAGCCCGATCTGCTCAGCGGTCATCGTGCAGTGGTCGAGCTCGTCGATGCGGTCGGGCAGCTCCGCGGCGATGGCGGGCTCGGCCTTGGTCCGTCGGAACACCAGGATGCCGTTGAGCGCGGCCAGAGCACCCTCGCCGGCTGCGGCGGCCTTGGGGGCCGCAGGTGCCTGCGAGGAGTTGGACGCCTTTGATCCGTTGGAGCCCGCGGCGTCCTCGGGGTCCGTCCCGGGCTTCTTGGACACCTTCGACATCTCGGCGATGAAGGGGTTGCGGGCTCCCAGCAGGCCCGGGTTGCAGAAGTCCATGATGGCCCACAGGTCGCCCAAGCCGTTCTCTATAGGGGTGCCGGTAAGTGTGACCCGGCAGCGGGCATTGAGCCGGCGCAGCTGCTGGGCGGTCTCGCTGGCCGGGTTCTTGATGGCCTGGGCCTCGTCGAGCACCACCGTGGACCACTCGACCTTCTCCAGCACGTCCATGTCGCGCATGGCGGTGCCGTAGGTGGAGACCACCAGGTCGGCCTGCTCCACCATGGCCGGCACCCGCTCCGGGGGCGTGCGGTTGGGGCCGTGGTGGACCACCACCCGCAGGCCGGGCACGAACCGGCGGGCCTCGCTGGCCCAGTTGCCCACCACCGCGGGCGGCGCGGCCACCAGCGACGGGCCATTGCCGCGAGTGAGGTAGATGTGGGCCAGCGTCGTGGGGGTCTTGCCCAGCCCCATGTCCAGGGCCAGGCAGCCGCCCAGGCCGGTTTGCTCCAGGAAGCCCAGCCACACCAGCGCGTCGGCCTGGTAGGTGCGCAGCGTCCCGCTGAAGCCGTCGGGCCTGGTGGGGAGCTCCGTGGGGAGGCTGCGGGCGCTGCGGATCAGCTCCGCAGCCCAGCCCTCCCCCGCGACCATCGTGCCCCCGGATAGGGGCGAGCCCTCCAGGCCGAGGGCATGGCGCAGCATGTCGGCGCCGGTCATGCGGGTCACGTCGGCTCGCTCGGCCAGCGCGGCCGCGGCCTCGTTGAGGTCGGCCCGGTCCAGCTCCACCCACCGTCCCCGGCTCTTCACCAGGGGCCGGGCGTGGGAGGCCAGCGCCCGGATCTCGGCCGCGGTCAGCTCCACGTCGTCGAAGGCGACCGACCAGCGCACGTCGGCCAGCTGGCGGGCTCCCACCACGGTCTCCTGGGCTTCGACCGACGTGAGGCGCAGGGACGGTGTGGGCCGCCGGCGCGACAGCGCTGGGACCCGCACCTCGTAGCCCACGGCCTGCAGGACGTGGCCGGTCTCGGTCATCAGCTGCCACGCCTCGTCGGTGTCGAGGATCACCTCGCCTCGCCTGCGGCCCCCGAGCCGCACCAGCTCCGGGAAGAGCCGCTCCAGGCGGGTCATCTGGTGCTTCACCGCCTGGCGCCGGGCCCGCGACGCGATCACCAGGGCCCGCTCGACCGGTTGGAGCTCGCCCGCGCTCGACTTCGACAGGACCGACAGGTGCCAGGCGCCGATGTCGTCGGGTGGATCGAGCTGCACGATCAGTCGCAGCCGCGGGTCGTAGGGCTCCGTCGCCGGGCGGGCCCACTGGTCGAGGCGGCGGGCCAGGTCGGAGGCGTGGCGGCTGGGGACGTCGAAGGGTGTGCCGTCCAGCCGGGCCAGGGCCGTCTCGGCCACGTCGGTCCTGGTGCGCGGCGCGGGCGGGGCCGCCGGTGCTTCGAGTCGCTCGGCCGCCTCGGTGGCGATGGCGTCGAATATGTCGGCCAGGGCCGCCTGGGTGAACGCGGGCGCGTCGCGCTGGTTCTCGAAGGCCGCGGCCGCGCCCGGCAGCGAGTCGGCCAGCGCAGCAACGATGTTGGACTCCACCAGCGCCGGGGCCCAGCGCACCGCGTAGGCGGCGCTGCCGGCTCGTTCCGCGGCGGCTGAGGCCGCGCCGTTGGCGCCGTCGGCCTCGTCGTCGGGGCGGTACCGGCGGCGCACCTTCTTGAGCTGGGGCACCATGCGCCCCTGGGCGGCGAGCCGCACCGCCAGTGCGGCCACCAGACCCAGCCATGACACGCTCGCCCCGATCCCATCCTCCTCGGCTGCCTCGCCCAGCGCCACGAGCCACCCGAGGCAGCTCTCGATCGGTGCCGAGACGGCTTCGGCCCGGGCCCCGCCGCCGAGCGTCACTGGGCGGTGCTCGCTCCACTCGACGGTGCCGGCGCCTGCGTCCCGCAGCCGCTTGAGGACCTCCGGCGCGCCCTCCGCGGTCCGACCGGGCCCGGCGGCCCAGGCGATCACCCGCCCCGGCACCCATGACAGCTGCAGCTCGACGATCCCCGCGCTGCGAGCGTCTTTTGAGGAGCCGTTCTCCCGGGGCGCCCGCGGCGGGCCCACCAGCTTCGCCAGCACGGCGTCGATGGCTCGGTAGTCGTCCTCGAGGTCGGCCACGATCAGGGCGCGCTGATGTCCCCTAACCGTGGCCCTGACGCCGTCGATCGATTCGGCGACGTCGTCGAGCAGTCGGTAGAGGGCTCGAACCCACAGCCTGGTGTTGGCCTCGAGAAGCGCCAAGTCCGCGTCGCTGGCTAGGCCATCGACATGGCGGCGCACCGCTTGGGCGAAATCCGCGGACAACGCCAAGTGTGGGTCCAAGGTGGCGGTAGCAGTCGTCGTCACCATTGGGCTGGGCGTAAGCCTAACAGCCTTGGCCGCCTACTCCGACAACGTCGTGGGTGCCGCCTTGCGGCGCAGTCAGGCTCGCTTCAGTTCCTCTCGAATCCGGTCGATGCCGCCCATCTTGATGTGCTCGTAGCCGCGCACCTCCTCGGGCAGCGTGGCCCTCTGAAGCGCGGCGGAGTACCGCTCAGCGCTCAGGTGCCGCAGGTCCGACTCGACCGCGGCGCGGTACTCGCCCGGCAGAGACCGCTCTGCCCGCCTCACCGCGGTGTGCCCGAACGGGTCGAGGACCGTGCCCCGCAGCCGGCGCATGGCGGCCAGGACGCGGATCAGCGGCGTGCACGACACCGGCACAGCGATCTTCGATCTCATGCCGAGGGCCCGCAGGATCGGCGGGTGCAGCTTCCAGGCCACCCCTCCCCCGGTGGCTGCGGCCAGAGCGCGGGCCTCCGCAGTGGCCGCGGGATCGAGCATCAGCCTGGCCACCTCGTACTCGTCCTTGTAGGCGAGCAGCTTGAAGTAGCCCCGGGCCGCGGCCACCGTCAGCCGCCCCGAGCCGTCGCCCCGCTCGGTGTCGGCCGCCGCAACGGCCTCCACGAAGTCGAGGTGCTGGCGGGCCAGCTGCGGCGACTGGTAGGCGCACAGCTCGCTGGCCATCAGCTCCAGGTTGAAACCGCCGCGGTAACCGGCGTCCTCGGGGGCGCCCGCGCCGGCGGCTCGGGTGAGGATCCTGACCCGCTCGGCGATGTCCGCGTCCAGGTTGATGAGCCCGCGGCCGGCGGCCCGGCTGGACTCCACCGCCGCGGCGACCGCCGCGGGTCGGTCCACCACCGCCCGGCCCCATCGGAACGCTTCGATGTTGCTCGCCACGGCCACGCCGTTGAGCTCTATGGCCTGCTCCACCGACCGGGGCGACAGCGGCAGCGCGCCGGCCTGCACCGCCATCCCCACCACCAGGATGTTGGCCGCAACCGCATTCCCGATGAGGGTCTCGCAGATGCGCTGGGCGTCGGCCCAGTGGCGGCAGTCGGCGCGGGTGGCCGCCGCGATGGCCGCCTCGAGCTCGGCGGGGTCGGGCATGGCCCGCTCCGGGTTGGCGATCACCGCTCCGGTCGGGGTCTGCGACGTCGAGCCCACTACCACGGTGCGCCGCGGGTCGCATCGACTCACTCCCGCCGGCGACGCCGCGCCCAGCTGGTCGAAGGCCAGCAGGACATCGGCCTGACCCACGCCGAGCCGGTTGCTGGCCGTCTCGCCGCCCCTGCCCAACCGCAGGTCGCTCACCACGGGCCCGGCCTTCTGCGACAGGCCGATCTGGTCCAGGCCCCGCACGTCGTAGCCGTCGAACATCGCCGCGGTGCCGATCACCTGGCTCACGGTCACCACTCCGGTGCCTCCGATGCCGACTATGCGCACCGACAGTTCGTCGGTGGGAACGACGGGCACGGGGTCGTCCACATCGGTGGGCGCGGCGGGCGCGGCCGCGCCCACCGGCCGGGGTGCGTCCCGGCCCCGCCATAGGATCCGGCGCAGCCGGGTCCGCAGCCGCCCCGGCTGCGTGACCGTCATGAACGACGGGCAGTCCCCCTCCAGGCACGAGAAGTCCAGGTTGCAGGTGGTCTGGTCGATGCGGGTCTTGCGCCCGAAGGGCGTCTCGACGGGCTGGACCGACAGGCAGTTGCTGATCTGCGCGCAGTCGCCGCAGCCCTCGCAGAGCCGCTCGTTGATGAACACCCGCTGGCGCGGCACCGCCACCGTCCCCCGCTTGCGTCCCCGGCGGGCCTCGGCCGCGCACTGCTGGTCGTGAATGAGCACGGTGACGCCCTTGACCAGAGCCAGAGTCTTCTGGGCTTCCAGCAGCCGGCCGCGGGGCCAGACCTCCACGTTCTCGGGCACATCGGCGCCCCGGTAGCGGGCAGTGTCGTCGGTGGTGATCAGGACGCGGGCCACCCCCTGGGCCAGCAGCACCCTGGCCACGTTGCCGACGGTGATCAAGCCCTGTGGGTCCTGTCCCCCGGTCATGGCCACGGCCCGGTTCCACAGAAGCTTGTAGGTGATGTCGACGCCGGCCGCCACCGCCCCCTGGATCGCGAGCTGGCCGCTGTGGAAGTAAGTGCCGTCGCCGATGTTCTGGAAGATGTGGGGCGTGTCCACGAACGGCGCCATGCCGATCCACTGGGTGCCCTCCTGGCCCATGCAGGTGAGCCCGATGATGTCGCCGAAGTCGGCGGAGTCCATCAACAGCGTCATGGTGTGGCAGCCGATGCCCGCGCCCACCGCGGCGCCGTCGGGGACCCTGGTCGAGCGGTTGTGGGGGCAGCCCGAGCAGAAGTACGGGGTCCGGGCCACCTTGGAGCTCAGCGGTATCAGCTCCCGCGGGGTTTGGGAGGGAGGGAGCCGGTCGCCGATGCGCTGGGACAGGCGCCGCCGCAGCGGATCCAGCAGGTCGTCGGCGGTGAGGCCGCCGTGGCCGGGGAGCAGCATGGCGTCGTGCTCGTCGTACTTTCCGATCACCCGGGGGCGCAGGGCCTCGTTGTAGAGAGCGTCCTTGATGAGCGACTCGATGTTGGGCTGCTTCTCCTCCACCACGAAAACCTCTTCGAGGCCGCGGGCGAAGTTGCGGGCCCTCTCGGGGCTGAACGGGATCGGCATGTGCATGCACATGAGGCGGATGCCGGCCGCGGCGATGTCGGTGTCGTGGGCCAGCCCGAGCCGGCGCAGCGCCTCCCGCAGCTCCCGGTAGGTGATCCCGGAGGCCACGATGCCGATCCAGGCGTCGGCCGGGTTGACGGTGGCGTGGTTGAGACGGTTGAGGGCGGCGTACTCGATGGCCAGCGGGTGGCGCACCTCGTAGATCTCGCGCTCGGCGTCCACCGTGGCCGGAGTCAGGAGCTTGCCATCGGGGGTGTGCGCGTAGGGCCTGCCGTCGATCGTCGGCAGCTGCACGTCGACCCTGGCCGGGTCGAGGTGGACGGTCCCGCTGCCGTCGGCGACGTCGGCCACGATCTTCAGGCTGGTCCACAGCCCGGTGGCCCTCGACAGGTACACGGCGTGGCGGCCCAGGTCCAGTGCCTCGCCGGGCGTGCCCGGATACAGCACCGGTATGTGCATGTCGGCGAGGGTCCCCGCCGACGAGGACGGGATGGTCGAGCTCTTGGCCTCGGGGTCGTCGCCCGCGATCACCACCGCGCCGCCGCACGGGTCCGATCCGGCGAACACGCCGTGGCGCAGGGCGTCGCCGGCCCGGTCCACGCCGGGCCCCTTGCCATAGAAGATGCCCAGAACGCCGTCGTAGCGGGAGTCGGGGCGCAGGGAGGCGAGCTGGGACCCCATCACCGCGGTGGCGGCCTGTTCCTCGTTGATGGCGGGCGCCAAGACGATGGGGAGGTCGGAAGCCTCGGCGATCGCCTTGGTGACCTCGGTGTCGTAGCCGCCCAGGGGCGAACCGGGGTAGCCGCTGATGAAGGCGGCGGTGTGCAGCCCCGCCAGCCGGTCGGCCCGAAGCTGTTCGACAGGCAACCGGGCCAGGGCCTGCAGGCCGGTCATGTAGACCGTGCCGGAGTCGTCGGTGTAGCGGGACGACAGGCGGTAGGTCTCGGCGACTGTCAAGGGCGACCTCCAGGCGTCAGCGGTCGGGGCGATGGCGCGGCAGCGACACTAGTGCGCCGTCTGCCGTGGGGGAAGAGGCGACCTGCCCACAGCCCCGGCCAGCGGTGTGCCGGCTGCCGCCCGTGAGCTGGCGGGAGCAGAATCCTCAGGCGGGGCGGACGGTGATTCCGGCCTCGGCCATGCGGGCCTTGGCCTCGGCGATGGTGTACTCGCGGTAGTGGAAGATGCTGGCGGCCAGCACTGCATCAGCCCGGCCCTCGACGACTCCCTCCACCAGGTGGTCAAGTGTCCCCACTCCCCCGCTGGCTATGACCGGGATGCCCAGGTTCTGCGAGACTCTCGATGTCAAGTTCAGCTCGAAACCCTCCCGGGTGCCGTCGCGGTCCATTGAGGTGAGCAGGATCTCGCCCGCTCCGAGACGCTCGGCCTCGACCGCCCATACCAGCGCGTCGATGCCGGTTCGGGTGCG
>JAKZWH010000272.1:0-15584 GCA_047515615.1 Acidimicrobiales bacterium
ACACCGAGGTGCTCGACATTCTCACCGAGCCCGGCCCCAACCCCGGCGACCGCACCGTGAAGGCCGTCGTCACCGACGCCGGCACCATCGAGACGGAGTACGTGGTGATCGCCTGCGGGGTGTGGTCGAACCGGCTCGCCAACATGGCCGGCGCCTGCATCCCGCTGGTGCCAGCCGTGCACCAGATGGCCGACGTTGGCCCGGTCGACGTGCTCGCTGAGACCAACAACGAGATCGGCTATCCCATCGTGCGCGACATGGACACGTTCTGCTACGAGCGTCAGTCCGCGGGCTCCATGGAGGTGGGCTCCTACGCCCACAGGCCCATCTTCCACCACCCCGAAGACATCCCGTCGAACGAAGAGGCGGCGCTGTCGCCCACCGAGATGCCGTTCACGCCCGACGACTTCGACCTCCCGATGGAGCAGGCCATCGAGCTGATGGACATGCTCGGCGACGCCGAGATCAAGTACGCCATCAACGGCCTGTTGTCGCTCACCCCCGACGCCATGCCGTGTCTGGGTGAGATCCCCGAGGTGCGCAACCTCTGGTCTGCCGCCGCCGTCTGGGTCAAGGAGGGGCCGGGGATGGCGCAGGTGGTGGCCGAGTGGATGACCTTCGGCTATCCCCGGGTGATCGACGTCCACGGCGCCGACATCTCCCGCTTCTACCCCGAGGAGCGGCCGGACGAACACATCTGGGCCCGCTCCGCGGAGCACTTCAACAAGACCTACGGCATCGTCCATCCGGCCGAGCAGTGGGAGGGCCGCCGCGACCTGCGGGTCGGGCCCTACTTCTCGCGCCAGCAGAACCTGGGCGCCTTCTTCTTCCAGGCCCGCACCTGGGAGCGGCCCCAGTGGTTCGAGTCCAACGCCGACCTCGTCGAGCGCTACGGGCTGGAGGACCGGGAGGTGGAGTGGGACGCCCGCTGGTGGAGCCCCATCACCGTCGCCGAGCACCTCAACCTGCGCGAAAACTGCGGCCTGGTGGACCTGAGCGCCTTCCAGATCTACGAGCTCACCGGGCCGGCGGCGGTGGCCTACGCCGACCGTCTCGCGGTCAACAGGGTCGACGTGCCGGTGGGACGCTCGATCTACACGCCGTGGCTCACTCCCGACGGCGGCTTCCACTCCGACCTGACCATGATGCGCCTCGGAACCGAGCGGGTGCGGGTCGTGACCGGCGTGTTCGACGGCGGCCGCGACGAGTTCTGGGCCCGCCGGCACATGCCGACCGACGGCTCGGTGAGTTTCGCCAACGCCACCGACGAGATCACGACCCTTGGCCTTTGGGGGCCCAACGCCCCGGCGGTGCTGGGCGCGCTGTGCGAGGCGGACCTGAGCCAGGCGGGATCGCCGTACGGCTCGCTGGTGGACGTGGAGCTCGACTGCGGCACGGGCAGGCCCGTGGCGGCCACTCTTTTCCGCATCTCCTATGTGGGCGACACCGGCTGGGAGATCTACATGGCCTGGGACGACGGCCCCGCGGTGTGGGACGCCCTGATGCGGGTCGGCGCCGACTACGGCCTGCGGGCCACCGGCGGCGGGGTGTACGGCACCTCGGGCCGGCTCGAGAAGGGCTATCGGCTCATGGGCGCCGAGTTGGAGAGCGAGTACAACCCGCTGGAGGCCGGGCTGGCCCGACCCCGGGTGAAGGCGGCCGACTTCATCGGCAAGGAGGCCTACCTGGCGGCCCGCGAGGCGGGAGACCCCGAGGTGCAAGTGTGCGTTCTCACCGTGGAGGACCTGCGCGACGGCCGGGGCCGCAAGCGCTACATGCAGGGCGGCAACGAGCCGATCCTCACCCTCGACGGTGATCGCATCGTCGACTCTCACGGGCGGGTGTCGAGGATCACCACCGCCGGCCCAGGCCCGTCGGTGGGCAAGTACCTGCTGATGGGGTACTTGCCGTCGGAGCTGGCCGTGCCGGGCACCGACCTGCAGGTGATGTACATGAACGAACTGTTCCCGGTGCGGGTAGCCGGCACCGGCGCCGTGTTCGACCCCGACGACGCCCGCATGAAGAGCTGAGGCGTCAGGGATGCGGGGGTCGACGGTGCTGACGGCTCAGAGCTGAGGGAACACGAGTGATGCGGATCCTGTGCTGCGTGAAGCGGGTGCCGGCGCCCGGCGCCAAGATCAACGTCACCACCGACGGCCTGGCCGTGGACGCGGCCCATCTGGGGTTCACGACCAGCCCCCACGAGGAGTGCGGGGTGGAGGAGGCGGTGCAGATCACCGAGCGCCTCGGCGGCGAGGTGACGGTGCTCACGCTGGGACCGCCTGAGGCTGCCGAGCAACTGCGCTACGCGGCGTCGGTGGGCGCTCACCATGGCGTGCTCATCCAGACCGACGGCGCGCCCTGGGATCCCCAGCGCACCGCCCGGGCGCTGACGGCCGCCATCGAGTCGCTCGAAGCCGACGGCGATGCCTTCGATCTGATCCTGTTCGGCAACGAATCGGCCGATTCGGGAGGCTTCCAGGTGGGGGTGCGGGTGGCCCACGCCCTTGGCCGGCCCATCGTCAACGGCATCAAGGGGATTGAGATCGACGGGTCCACCGTGCGGGCCCGCCGCGAGATCGACGGCGGCTTTGAGGTGTACGAGCTGGATCTGCCCGCCGCGCTCGGGGTCAAGGAGGGCATCAGCCTGCCCCGCTACCCGACCATGAGAGGCCGGCTGGCCTCCAAGAAGCTGGCAATCACCGCGCTGGAGATCGATGCCGACGAGGGTGCGCAGGCGATGGTGCGCCTGCACCGGCCGGCCGAGACGGTGTCGCAGACGGTGATCCTCGGCGACGGCCCCGAAGCGGCCCCCGCCGTGGTGGACGTGCTCGCGGACCTGGGGGTGCTGTGATGGCGCGGTTCGCTTTGGTCGACGCACGGGACGACCTGGGGGTGCTGTGATGGCGCGGTTCGCTTTGGTCGACGCACGGGACGAGCAGGGGGTGCTGTGATGCTGCTGGTGGTGCTCGAGCACGACCGGGGCACGCTGGGCGAGCCCGGCCGGGAGGCGCTCACGTTCGGTCGGACGCTGGCCGCCAAGATGGACACGGAAATGCACGCGGCGGTGATCGGAGCGGGAGCCTCCGCAGATGCGACCGGTTCGGGTTCGCTCGCAGCCGAGGCCGGCGTCCACGGGGCGACGCGGGTGTACACGGTCGACCACGCGGTGCTCAGCGATTTCGGTCCCGAGGCCTGGGGCGAGTCCGTTGCCCAGATCACGGCCGAGTTCGGTCCGCGGGCGGTGCTGGTCTGCGGCAGCGAGCGGGGCAACGAGGTGATGTCGCAGGCCGCGGCCCGCCTGGACGCCCCTTTCGTGGCCAACTGCACCGACATCACTCCGCCGGAGCCGGGCCAAGACTGGTCGATGACCCGAGTCCAGTGGGGCGGGTCGCTGCTGGAAGACGCCACCCTGCGGGCCGACACCGCGCTGGTGAGCTGCGCACTGCACACAGTGGCTTCCTCTCGGGCCGAGCCTCCGCCGGCGGACCCTGTCGACGTGCTGCCCGTCTCGGTGGATCTCGCCGCCGAACTGGCCCGCACCGTGGTAAAGGACCGAGTGGTGCTGGAGGCGGGCGTCACCCTGCCCACCGCGCCCGTCGTCGTCGGCGGCGGCCGCGGCGTCGGCTCCGCCGAGGGGTTCGCCCCGCTGGAGGAGTTGGCCGATCTGCTCGGCGGGAGGGTCGGATGCAGCCGGGCCGTCACCAACAACGGCTGGCGACCCCATTCGGACCAGGTCGGCCAGACCGGCACCCGCATCGCCCCGGAGATCTACATCGCCTCGGGTATCTCCGGCGCCATCCAGCACTGGGTGGGCGCCATGGGTTCCAAGCACATCCTGGCCGTCAACATCGACCCCGAGGCCAACATGGTCGTCAAGGCGGACTGGGCTGTGATCGGCGATCTGCACCAGGTCATTCCCGCAATCTCCGCGGAGATCCGCCGCCGCCGGGACAGGCCGTGACAACCTCGGAGCCGCCGTCGCGGTGACCGACGCCGATTCGGTCCGCTCCCTCGATGAGGTCACCGCCGAGTGGCTGACCGAGAGGCTGCGCGCTGCCGGGCACACCGACGCCGAGATCATCGGCTTGCGGCACCAGCCCGTCGGCACAGGGCAGATGGGAAACAGCATGCGGTTCACGCTCGAGCACTCCCGAACTAGGGAGGTGCCCCGTCGACCATCGTGGGGAAGTTCCCGTCTGAGGATCCACTGAGCCGAATGACGGGAGCAACCACGGGCAACTACGCCCGGGAGGTCGGCTTCTACCTCCACCTGCAGCCGAGGCTGACAATCCCGACCCCTGACTGCTACCACGCCGCCATCGAGCAATCGACTCAGGACTTCGTGATCCTGCTCGAGGACATGGCCCCGGCCGAATCCGCCGAGCAGTTGCGCTACGCGGCGTCGGTGGGTGCCCATCACGGCGTGCTGGTCCAGACCGACGGCTCGGCCTGGGATCCGCAGCGGACCGCCCGGGCGCTGACCGCGGCCATCGAGTCGCTGGAGGAGGACGGCGGCGTCTTCGACTTGATCCTGTTCGGCAACGAGTCGGCCGGCTCCGGTGGCTTCCAGGTGGGGGTGCGGGTGGCCCATGCCTTGGGCCGGCCCATCGTCAACGGCATCAAGGGGATCGAGATCGACGGGTCCACCGTGCGGGTCCGCCGGGAGATCGACGGCGGCTTCGAGGTGTACGAGCTGGCCCTGCCCGCCGCCCTCGGTGTGAAGGAGGGCATCAACCTGCCCCGCTATCCGACCATGAGAGGTCGTCTGGCCTCCAAGAAGCTGGCGATCACCACCCTCGACATCGACGCCGCGGCCGGCGACCAGGCGATGGTTCGCCCGCACCGGCCGGCCGAGACGGTGTCGCAGACGGTGATCCTCGGCAACGGCCCCGAGGCTGCCCCCGCAGTGGTGGATGTGCTCGAGGAACTGGGGGTGCTGTGATGGCGGGGCCCGCGCTGGTGGGTGTGCTCGAGGAACTGGGGGTGCTGTGATGCTGCTGGTGGTGCTGGAGCACGACCGAGGCCAGATTGGCGAGCCTGCCCGGGAGGCGCTCACCTTCGGACGGACGCTGGCCGCCAAGCTGGGCACAGACATGCACGCCTTAGTGATCGGGGCGGGAGCTTCCGGCGACGGGGCCGGTGCCGAGTCGATCGCGGCTGAGACAGGCGCCCACGGAGCCACAAGGGTGTACACGGCAGACCACGACGTTCTCAGCGATTTCGGCCCCGAGGCCTGGGGGGAGTCCATCGCCCAGATCGCCACGGAGTTGTCGCCGACGGCAGTGCTGGCCTGCGGCAGCGAGCGGGGCAACGAGGTGATGGCGCAGGCCGCGGCCCGCATAGACGCACCCTTCGTGGCCAACTGCATCGACGTCGCCCCGCCGCCGTCCGAGGAACAAGACTGGTCCATGACCCGCATCCAGTGGGGCGGGTCGCTGCTGGAGGACGCCACCCTCGCAGCCGACGTCGCACTGCTCACCTGCGGCCTGCACTCGGTGGCGTCCTCGCCTCTGGAGACGCGGCCCGAGGCGCTGCCCCCGGTAGAGCCGGTCGCGGTCCACCTGGCGCCGGAACTGGCCCGCACCGTCGTGAAGGACCGTGTGGTGCTTGAAGCCGGGGTCACCCTGCCGACCGCGCCGGTAGTGGTGGGCGGCGGCCGCGGCGTCGGGTCGGCCGATGGATTCGCTCCCCTGGAGGAGCTGGCCGAGCTGCTCGGCGGCCGGGTCGGGTGCAGCCGGGCCGTCACCAACAACGGCTGGCGCCCCCACTCCGACCAGGTCGGCCAGACCGGCACCCGGATCGCCCCGGAGATCGTTCACTTCGACTACAGGTTGGACGGCGGATTCAACTGGTCGTGGCAACACCTCGTGATGGAGGTGGTTCGTGATGGGTGTTGGCAAGCGTCAGCAGGCGATTCGTGCGATGCGGGGCCAGATGAGGTCGCCTGGTCGGCCCTCGACAGCGCGGCGCGAGGACCGGGTCCGGTTCTGAACTGGCCGTGGTGCTGAGGGGCCGGGGCCCGTCTACCGGGCTCGGCGACGAGGGGGGATTTGCTCCCGACCTGCGGTCGAACTCCGAGGCTGTCGCGCTGCTCGCAGAGGCGACCGCGCGCGCCGGTCTCACCCTGGGCGACGAGATCGCCTTGGCGTTGGACGTGGCGTCCACAGAGTTCTTCGCCGACGGCCGCCACGTGCTCGCCGGTGAGGGCCGCACGTTGGACTCGGGCGAGATGGCGGCGGCGCTGGCTCGCTTGTGCGACGACTACCCGGTTGTGTCGGTGGAGGACGGCATGGCCGAGGAAGACTGGGCCGGCTGGGCAGAGCTCACGGGGGCTGTGGGCGGGCGCGTCCAGCTCGCGGGCGACGACGTTTTCGTCACCAACACTGAGCGGCTGGCCCGCGGCGTGCGGGCCGGCGTGGCCAACTCGATCCTGGTGAAGGTCAACCAGATCGGCTCGCTCACCGAGACGCTCGAGTGCGTGGAGCTGGCTGTGCGCAGCGGGTATGCGGTCGTGATGTCCCATCGCAGCGGCGAGACTGAGGACACCGCCATCGCCGACCTCGCAGTGGCCACCAACTGTGGCCAGATCAAGACGGGCGCGCCGGCGCGCAGCGACCGGATGGCCAAGTACAACCAGCTCCTGCGCATCGAGGGGCAACTCGGTGAGGCCGCGGCCTACCGCGGCTCCGCAGCCCTTGCTCCCGGTGCGAGCCGCGGAGCGGAGTCGTCGTGAGACGGGCGTGGTGGCACCGTCTGCTGCTGGTGGTGCTGGTGGCGGCCACGCTGGCCGGGGCCTCGGTGTTCGGGGCGTCGTCTGTGCGCACCTGGATGGATCAGAACGCCCAGCAGGCCGGGGCGGAGCGCTCTGCCGTCAGCCTCGAGGTCCGCCTCGCGGAGCTGGAAGACGAGATCGCCCGGCGCACCAGCACCGACGGGGTGCGGCGCGAGGCGCTCTGCTTCGGGCCCTACGTCGAGCCCGGCACCGAGGTCTACGCTGTGATGGGCCTGCAGGGCTGCGTCACCGGCCGCTAGCTGTAGATCCCAGTCCGCGGAGCCGGGTCGATGTCATCCGGCCGCCGGGTCCGGCGGCTCGCCCGAGAAGCTGGAGATGCGGATCACCTGTCCGACGATTCGCGTTGGCCCGTCAAGCCCCGGGATCGGCCGGCCCGGCGTGCCCTGCCCGGTCGAGACGTAGAGCGAGCCGTCGGCGCCGATCGTGATGTTGGTGGGCAGGTCGAGACCGTCGGCGATCACGGCCAGCGACCCTCCCTCGGCCGGATGGAAGGTGATTCGGCCACTGAATCGCAAGTAGCCGCCGTGGAGGACCGGACCCTCCGGATCGAACAGGTCGAAGAGCGTTGGAAGCGTCTCGGCCGGCACCGATGCCAGCTCGACTACGTAGATGTTCGCGGACTCGTCGACGGCCACGTCCACAGCTACGGTCAACCCGGTGATCTCATCGGTGACACGGCCGGTGCTGGGATCGACCCTCACGACCTTGGAATCGCCAATCACGAACGGAGTCACGTCCCCGGTCTCGGGGTCGACCGCGTTCCCGGAAAAGAGCGCGACCAGGATCTCTCCGGTGAGAGGATCGACCGCGAGCCCGGCCGGCACCGACTGTTGGCCGTGGGCCAGGTCCGCAAAAGTCACGATGTCCCGTATTTCACCGTCGAGCGGAATCTCGACGAGGCGATTGGCCATGCTCTCGACGGCGTAGATGCTGGACTGGTGCAGGTCGAAGGCGATGCCGTTCATGTTGCTCCGGCTGGCGAGACTTCGACCGACCCGTCTCTCCGGGCTGATCTCGAATAGGTCCTGCTCGTCGAGGCCGCCGTCGACCGTCAAGAAGATGCGTCCATCCTCATGGAGCAGCACGTCGCCAGGGCCGCTCACCTCGTCTCGACCGCTTCCGAAGAACGAGAGAGCGTTGTAGGTCGGAAGGGTACTGAACCACCGGTCGGCCTCCCCGTCGTCATCGAAGTCACCATCACCGTTGAGATCTCTGAAGTGGGTCAGCTTCCCGGTGTTCTGAGTCTGGTCGACTGCGTCGTAGCCAGTGCCGGCCTCGGCAACGAACATCTCCGTCTCCGAGCGGACGGCGACTCCTCGAGGATTGTCGAGCCCGGTGAGGAGCACTCGCGCCTCGATCGGCCCGGATCGAGTGGTTGTGTCCGAGGACCGCGAGGCGCAGCCCGTCGCCACAAGGGCGAGCAACACGAGGGCGACGACAACCGCGGGCGGTGATCCCCTCGGCCCGCGAGCCCCGAGGACGGGGATCAAGCTCGCCCCGCGGCCGAGTTCGCCGCGGCGCAGCCTTCGAGCACCGCCGCGAAGAGTTCCAGATCAGTCTCGCCGTTCGTGTCCTCGATATAGAGATCGCCGGGCCAGGACCATGCGGGGACTGCGCCGCCGGCCTTGCGTGCCGCAGCACGAACCGATCGGATCAGGGACCCCCGTTCGAACGCCGTGTCACGCAGGTCCCTCAGGGCGGCCTCCCGGTCCACCACCGAGTTCCTGTCGAGGCGAACGGCGCCGATACCGAGATACAGGGAAATACCATTGCTAATCGCGGCGTCTGCATAGGCCTGTTCCGACGCGGTATCTGCCTCGAGACGAATGACGAAGAACGGGCAGCACGAGATCTTGATCTCGAGCAGCTTGTCGAACGACAGCCCGCCTCCACTTGGAGTGTGTCCTCGCCGGCGTCCTCGGCGGCCCGATCCGGGCGACGAGTCACCCCGATAGTTGGCAACGAAGACGCGGTCCCCCCACCGGGGCTGGTTGATGAGCTGTCTGACCGGTTCGACGGCGAAGGAAACGCAGTTGTTCGGTCCGATGAACATCGGCGAACCACTGGCGTCCGAGAACTCGAGCCATACGCCCGGCACATTCGCCACGAGATCCTCACACCAAGGAGCGAGGACGACGTCTGCCAGGTGGGCCAGCAGATCCCTGACCGTATCGGGGTCCGTGCTGAGGGCATTGATCAAGGCTTCCTGGCCGAAGATCTCTGCCGCGAGGCTGTACGGGGCTGGGAGATGGGCGACGGGCTCGATGTCGGCGAGCTGCCCGGTGAGAACGAGTGCATCCCGGATTAGCTGCGACACCTCATGGTCTCGGTCATGACCAGGAATGTCTCGCCAACCGTCGATGGTCATGAGCGGGTTGCCCGGGTCGCTTCCGGGGGCTTGATCGTCGGGGTACATCATCGTCTGCCCGAGCGTTTCAGCGCCAAAGGCGTACACCGGGAACCCGATCGTCAGTCGCTCGATCCCCAACAGCCGCTGGACGAGGAGATTGAGGCGAACGTAGCGTAGCGGGTCACCCTTGTAGAGATCAGCACTCTGCATGCCGCTGAGCCTGTTCATGACCGCGAGCGTCATCAGGTGGGCAGAGGTCGTGACATGGACGTGATCGGGGTCCGGTTCGGCCCTCAGGGCGCAGTCGAGGGCCCCGTCGCAGGCCGCTTCGACAAAGTGCCTCAACCCTCGCCTCGCGTCGGAGTCGCCGTTGAGGTGACGGCTCAGGATGGAGCGACCCTGCGGCCCGCACAGTTCTCGGAATTGATCACTCATTGACACGCTTACGGCCCTCGTTCAACGAACCGGGCGACCGCCGGCCCGGGATGATCCCGGCGGGCGGCCTGGTATTGCCGCGCGAGGTTCTTCATCCAGTTCACACTCGCCTTAGGGCCAGGCGTGTTGCTCACGGGGCAGTTTCCGCCGTGCTCGTCACCCGCGTCAGCCTGTAACGAGGGACTGTGTTGTCTCGAGGTCGAAGAAGTGCACGCGATTGGAATCGAGAGCGAGCCGAACGTTCTCGTTCATCGAGATTCTGACGGTCGGTTCCACGAGCACGCGGAAAGTGTTCCCCCCGACGGCCACCTCGACCAACGTCTCGCGCCCCATCGGCTCTACGGCGGTCACCTGTCCGGGGAGGCCGGACTCGCCGAGGTGCGAATCTTCAGGTCTGATGCCCATGAGAACCTTCCCGTGGCCCGCGGCCCCTCGAGCCCGGGCCTTCCCGACCGCCACTTCGAGGCCCTCGCGCCGCGCCGCGAAGGCGCTTCCGTCGGGTTGAACCTCGACCTCGAACAGGTTCATGGGCGGGTTGCCGATGAACGAAGCGACGAAGGTGGTTGGTGGGTGGTCGTAGAGCTGGTCAGGAGTGCCGTAGGCTTCGAGTTCACCGGCGCGCATGACCGCGATCTTGTCGGCCAGGGTGAGCGCCTCGACCTGATCGTGGGTCACATAGACAGATGTGATTCCGAGTTCCGTCTGCAGCCTCTTGATCTCGCTTCTCATGGTCAGGCGCATCTGAGCGTCCAGGTTCGACAGAGGCTCATCGAACAGCAGCAGGGCGGGCTCCTTCACGATCGCACGCCCGAGGGCGACCCTCTGCTGCTGGCCGCCCGACAGCTGCCCGGGGCGCCGGTGGAGGAGGTCCCTGATGCCCATGAGATCGGCGATCTTTTCAACGCGCCCGCGGATCTCCGCCTTTGCTACCTTCATGATCTTGAGCGGGTAGCCGATGTTCTGGAGCACCGTCATGTGGGGATAGAGGGCATAGCTCTGGAAGACCATGCCGAGTCGCCGGTCGCGGGGCTGGAGCTCGTTGACCAGGTCGTCGTCAAAGAAGATCTCCCCTTCCGACGGCTTGTAGATGCCCGCCACCAGGAGCAGGCTGGTGGTCTTGCCACAGCCCGATGGGCCCAGGAAGGCCACCAGATCGCCGTCGTCAACCTCGAGGTTGAGATCTCTGAGTCCGTAGACGTCACCCCAGCGCTTGGTGAGGCCACACAGCCGCAGCTTCACGGATTTACCTCCATTCTGATGGAATCACGAGCCACCCTTCACCCCGCCACCGTAGATATTGAGCAGGTGCTTCTGAGTGAACAGGAAGAAGATGAGGATCGGAATGAGTTGGAACATGCCGATAGCCGCCACCTCATTCCAGGCCTGTTGACCGGTGTCGGCAGAGAACTGGTTGAGGAACACGGACAGGGTCGACACTTTCGTTCCAACCGTGAACGTCTGGGGGATCAGATAGGCGTTCCACCCCTGGATGAACATGAGGATGCCGAGAGCGGCCAGCCCAGGTCGGATCTGGGGAATGATGATCTCCCGCCAGATCCGGTAACGGCCTGCTCCATCTATCAGGGCAGAGCGTTCGACGTCCCACGAGACCGCATCCATGAATCCCTTCATTAGCCATATGCCTAGAGGAAGTTCGAGTGTCACCAGCACGAGAGCCACGCCCCACACGGTGTTGAAGCCCACGTACTCACCGATGATCGGCAAGCCGCCGAGAAAGAGAAGGACCTGAAAGATCGCGATTAGAAGCATCTCAGGTCGGAACGCATTGAGCACCAAGGTAACGCTCATGAATCCGCGTCGACCCCTGAAGGCCATCCGAGACAGCGCGTAGGCGGCGAGCGAGGCCAGGAGCGTCACCATGATCACTGACGACATGGCGATAATGAAGGAGTTCAGGGTCGCCCTCCAGATGTCCGGGTCTCTCAGGAACTCCCAGTGTCTCAGGGTGAACCCGCCTATCGGTTTCAGGCCCTCGGTCTTGTTGGTGAACGTGGCCAGGGTGATCCACGCGTAACCGACCAGAATCGGCACGATGCTGATAGCCAGGACGGCGTACGGAACGACCCTGGTGAACGCCGTCAGCGCGGGACTGACCGAAGGCTGATAGGACTGTCCCGGAGCTTCGATCAGGGGGTCGTCGTTGGCGCTCGTTGCTGTCGTCGGCAATGTGGCAGCCTCTCTAAGTGAGCTCGATCTTGGGTTCTGCGACCATTTCGCGGAAGCGGAAGAGTCGCAGGTAGACGGTGGCCATGATCAGGCCGATCGAAACGAGTATGAATCCCCAGGCGGCGCCGGACGCCCACTGGTTGGCACCGAAGTAGGAGCCCAGGGCACGGTTGTAGGACGTGAGGGCCCACACTTCTGTCTGGAAGAGACCCGGGCCGCCGCGCGTGAGAAGCAGGATGTACTCGAAGGAGACGAGGAGGCTCAGCGTCTGGTACGCAGTGACGAAGAGCAGCGGATACTTGAGTTGGGGCACGGTGACGTCGCGGATGACGCGCCAAGTTCCGGCGCCGTCGACCCGGGCGGCCATCGTGAGGTCCTTCGGGATCGATTCGATGGCCGACGAGAAGAGGATCATTCCGAAGCTCGCGCCGACGAACCCGTTGATCAAGATGACGAACATCCATGGATTGTTGTTCAGGAAGTACTGGTCGGTGTCCACTCCGAGACCGCCGACGGCGGAAAGGCTCTGGCCGAGAATGCCGAAGGGCGACTGCTGGCCGATGCGTTGCCACATGACGACATACACCACCGGTGGAGTGATGCGCGGCAGCAGCCAGAGGGCGCGAGCTGCGAAGCCCACCGTGCGATTCACATGGGTGGTCAATACTGCCAGTAGTAGGGCAAGGCCGACGTTGAAGAGGATGAGCGTCGTTGCGACGTAGCGGAACGTGTTGCCTATGATGCGGTCCCTGAAGGGATCGTCGATCACCCGCTGGTAGTTGTCGAAACCGATGTAGGTCCACGGTTGGTTGAAGTTCGAGCTCGCGAGATCGGTGAGACTCAGCACGAACAGAACCACCACGGGAATCAGGAAGAACACTAGGACCAGAAGCGCAGCAGGCCCGAGAAACCCTAACATCGTCACTCGGGCCCGAACCTTTTCCTCGACCCGCGAGCGCTCGCGAATACCCAGGTAGCCGGCCACGAAGAGGAGGAACATCCCGAGTAGGGCCAGTTGGAGGCCGGGGCCGGAGCGTATGGCGGCCCGCGAGTCGCCGGCCAGCTCTTGGGCATCCTTCAGCCTGAGCGTCAGGACCACGAAGCCGGCGAGGGCGCCGGCCATGAGGTATGACGACTCGAAGCGCCCCGCGCCCCCGCGCTGGCGGGCCCTCACCACGAACAGGACCGCCGCGGCCACGCCGGTGATCGACGGGAGGGCGTACCACACAGAGGTCTTGAACAGAGCTTCGCCAGCGGCGAACACCCAGTCGTCCTCGGTCACGAGGTCGATGCCGGTAGCGGTGAACAGCTGATCGCCAGTTCTCGTCCCGGTCACCCATCGGAGGAACGGGCTGACGATCAGCGCGAGAGCACCGGCCAGCCACAGACCGGCCCGGGCCCGATCAGCGCGATCCCCGGACAGCGACCGCTCCAAGAGGCTGGTCTCGGCCGATCGAGACCAGCCCGTGCCTCCGCCGGCCGGTCGAACGATGGTTGTCATGCGTCCCCCTCCTCCCAGAGGTACATGTAGCGCACGGTGAGAAAGCGGGCAAACGGCCGTCGCCTCGGTGCTGCCCGTCGTGCTAGCACTCGCCGACGCGGTCAGCCCGCGCCGGCGAGTGCAGACAAGACTCGGCCGCGTTACCTGATTATGACGTTGTCGCCGAGCTGGAGTTCGAGCTGCCCGACCACGAGGTCGACGGCCCCGGATGCCGTGAGGTCTCCGTTCTCCACGCCCTGGATGCCCAGGTAGTAGGCCTCCGACCATTGAGCCCAGTACGGGCTGTTGGGCAGGAAGGTCGTGTTTTCGAGCAGGGGCAGCGTCGCGGTGAGGAACTTGGCTTCGGTATAGGGCGCGTAGGTGGACTGCGCGTTCACGACGCCCAGATGGCCGCTCAGGATGGCGTAGGGGGTGTTGAGCTCCTTGGTGGTCGCGTTGGCGATCAGCCTCAGGGCGAGGTCAGGATGCTCCGATGCCGAGCTGACCATGTACACCAGCGGGTGGGTGAGGGTGATGGGCTGTCCGGTGCCGTCGGCGTTGCCAGGAATCAGAGAGAAGCCGACGTTTTCGAACATGTAGTCCTCGCCGCCGAGCTCGGTGACGAAGTTGTTGGCCCAGTCGGCCCAGCGCCACGTTCCCTCGCTCACGAACAGGGCTTTTGTGAAGTCCGACGTGTACTGCTTGTGGAAGTCCCAGTCTTGGTCGAGCTTGTCGCTGCGCAGTACCCCGAGATCGTGCGTGGCCGTCTCGAAGAACTCGTACACTTTGAGAGCGGCCACCTTGTCGAACACCAACGCATCGCTGTTCGGATCGATGATCTCCCCGCCCGCTCCGTAGTAGAAGTACAGGAAGTCGGGCCCGTTGGCGGGACGGTGCCAGTAGCCGTCGCCGGCCTTGACCACGTCGGCGTCGACCGCCTCCTTGGCCGTCGCGAGCATGTCCTGCAAGGTGTAGTCGCCGGAGTTGATGCGATCGGCGAGGCCATCGATCTCCTCATCGGTCCAGCCGAGCTCTCCGAGGAGGATCTTGCTGTAGAACATCGGCCGAGCCTCGGCGTCCTGGGGAACGCCCCAGCGGCGGCCGTTCAGCTCTGTCGAGGTCCAGAGGCTGTTGATGACGTCGTCGAGCTGGGAGTAGTTGCCGATCTCGTCGGTGATGTCGACGAGAAGATCTGCGGTGGCCCAGTCACCGATGTGCTCGTGACCCGACACGATAATGTCGGGGGCGTCGCCAGCCTGAGAAGCGAGCTCGAATTCGGTCTTGTATTCACCCCAGTCGAGGTCGTCGTGAATCGGGTTGAGACTGATGCGCCGAGCGTCGCCGGCCGCCTCGAGCTCGGCGTTGGCCGAGTCCACCGCGTCGGCGAGGTTCTGGCATCGGCCAGCCTCATTCTCTGAACCCTTGCAACGGGCGGTCAGATTCACGGTCTGAACCTCGGCAGCCTCGGCCGGTTCCGCCTCGTCGGCCGGTTCCGCCGCGTCGGCCGGTTCCGCCGCGTCGGGCGTCTCCGCCGCGTCCTCCGCTACGACGTTCTCGTCCGAGTCGCCGCTGTCGCCACCGCAGGCTGCGGCGACGACAGCGAGTACGGCCAGTAATGTAATGAATTTCCGTCTCATTTCGTCCTCCCTTGGCTCAGCAACAATGACAGCCGAGCACTGTTGATGACCTGTGAAGTCCTCTACGGGTGACTGTAGCCGCGTCAATGTGAACCGTCACAGGCTGACTGGGGGCAGACACTAGCTGATCGCCGGCAGCCACGGCAAATTCAACTGGTCGTCGCAACACCTCGTGATGGAGGTGGTTCGCGATGGGTGTTGGCAAGCGTCAGCAGGCGATTCGTGCGATGCGGGGCCAGATGTGGTCGCCTGGTCGGCCCTTGACAGCGCGGCGCGAGGACGCTGCGCCGCAACGCTTCGACTCGCAGCTACGAAGTGCCGTATCGAGCGACGACCGCGCAGTGGCACACGGAGCGTGCCAGCCGCCCGAAGGTCTCCAAGCTCGCCGGCAACGACCTCAGCCTTTGCGTGTTGCACCCAATCGCTCGCCCCTCCTGACACGGCATTGCAGCTGATGAACCCCCGCGGGACAACACGTAGGCTGTCGGTGTGACGGTGCAGTCAATCAAGAGGTCGTTCGCTCTGCTGCGGGCGTTGGCGGTGGGTCCGGTGGGCGTAACCGAGCTGGCCGAGCGGGTCGACCTGCCCAAGAGCACCGTGGCCCGCTTGCTCGCCTCCCTTGAAGAGGAGCGGGCCGTCGAGCAGACCGAGGCGGGCGGCGAGTACAGGCTGGGCCCGGGTCTGATCGATCTCGCCGGC
>JAKZWH010000273.1:0-3577 GCA_047515615.1 Acidimicrobiales bacterium
CTTCTCGGGGAACGAGAGCGCGTCCAGCAGCGCGACGGTCGACTCGCGGTCCATGCCAACGGTCCCGGCGATGGCATCGATGAACGGCTCCCGGTTGTCGTTGTAGGCCCGGTTGGCGTCCTCGGTCACCTGCAGGAAGGCAGTCACCACGCTCGGATAGGCCTCGGCGAAGTCTGCGGAGGTGGAGATGACGTCGAAGACGCGGATGCCGATGGCCTCCTGCTCGGCGCCGGTCATCACCAGATTCCCGCCGTTGGCGATCATCTGGTTCACCGCCCCGCCGAATGCGCACACCAAGGCCACCTCGCCCGAGTCCAGCGCCGCCACCGCGGCCGGGCCGCCCTCGGACTCGATCAGGTTCACCGTGGCGGTGTCCACCCCCAGGTGCTCGAGCATCTTCAACAGTTTGAAGTGGGCCACGTCGCCCAAAGGCCTGTAGATGCTCTGACCCGCCAACGTCTCCGCCGCATTCTCCGCGGTCACGCCGAAGTCGGGATGAGCCACACAGTTGTCGGCGTCCGCGTAGCTGACCGCCACCCCCACCAGCAGCAGATCCGAGCCGCTGGTCACGAAGCTCGCGAACGGCGTCAGGCCCTGCGAATAGGAGATGTCGATGGCGCCGGTCTCCATGGCCTGGGCCATGTCACCACCGGACGCGAACGGAATCCAGTTCACCGTCATGCCGAGAGCCTCGTCATAGGTCCTCTCGGCCTGGGCCACCTGATTCGCCGTCGGCCGTCCCAGCAAGTAAGCCACATTCAACTCATCAAGCATCATCTCCTCGGCGGGCTCGCCTTCTCCTAGACCGGTGGAGGGTTCATCCTCGGCGGCGCCCGCGTCCCCACCGTCCGCCGCCGGCTCGGCGTTGTCGGGGGCGGTGTCGGTGGCGCGTTCATCCTCGGCGGCGCCCGCGTCCAGCTGGACCGTGCTGGCGTCCTCGCCGTCCGGCGCCGGCTCGGCCGGCTCGCCGCTACTGCAACCGGCGGCGATCAGGCCCGCCACCATGAGTAGGGCCAGCAGTCGCTTCATCGTGCTCTCTCTATCCCATTGGATACCTAAAAGCCTCGATTCGGGGTCTTCAACCACCCGCTCACGCGGTCGAGCACTTGGTCGACCCGACTCAGCAGGTCGTCGATCACCGGAGCGTCAGCAATCAGCGGCGGCGCGATGGCGAGCATGGCGGCACCCCGCGAGTCGGGTCGCACCAGCACGCGCGCCTCCCGCACCAACCGGTCAAGCACGCCGCCCGGAAGGAGCTGTGCGAACTCCGCCTCGGTCAGGCCGGTGCCGACGGAACGGTCCCGCATCAGCTCCACGTAGTGGAAGTACCCGGTCCCCCTCACGTCCTTGACGCAGGCATGTGCCGCCATCAGAGCCCTCAGACCGTCGCCAAGACGGTCCTCGTGGCGCAGCACATTGGCGAACACGTCCTCGTCGCGCATGGCGGCCATGTTCGCTACCGCTACCGCGGTGGCCACTGGATGCGCGCCGAAGGTGGAGCCGTGAACAAACATCGCCAAGGGCGAATCCCACACCCGGTCAACGAGGGTGCCCCGCACCACCAAGCCCCCGAGGGGCTGATAGGCGCTGGTGACGCCCTTGGCGAAGGTGATCATGTCCGGCTGGGCGCCGAAGCGCTCGCTGCCGAACCAATGCCCGAGACGGCCGAAGGAGTTGATCACCTCGTCGGCGCAGAGCAGCACGCCGTGCTCGTCACAGATGCGGCGCAGCTCCTGCCAGTACCCCTCGGGCGGCACGAGCGCCCCCCGGCCGTTCTGGACAGGCTCGGCGAGCACCATGGCGACTGTCTCAGGGCCTTCGTTGAGGATGGCCTCCTCCACCGCGGCCACGCAGGGCAGCTCTCGGGCGGGAACTTCGGGCTCGCCGGTGCAGCCGAGCGTGTTGTCGACGTGGCGCACGAAGCCGGGAAGCATCGGCTCGAACGGATCCCTCAGGTTGGGAACGCCGGTTGCCGACAGGGCGCCCAAGGTGGTGCCGTGGTAGGCCCACTGGCGGGCGATGACCTTGTGGCGGGCGTCTTCGCCGTTGGCCAAGTGGTAGCAGCGAGCGAACTTGAACGCCGACTCCACTGCCTCGGAGCCGGAGTTCACGAAGAACACCCGGTCCAGATCGCCGGGCGCGACCGCAGCAATGAAGGCCGCCGCCTCTAGTGACGCAGGATGGGCAAACCCCCAGTTCGGATAAAAGGCCAGCCTGTCCATCTGCTTGGCCGCGGCCGCGGTGAGATCGCTGCGCCCGTGGCCGAGGTTGGTGCAGAACAGCCCGGCGAGACCGTCGAGGTACTCAATGCCCTCGGTGTCCCAGATGTAGCAGCCCTCACCACGGTCGATCACCACCAAGCTCTCGCGACGCCATGCGTCGCCGCGCGTGAAGTGCGGCAGCAGATGACGGTGCGCCTGCTGATCCCCCTGCATGGGAGCCTCCCGTGCCCAGGCGCCCGACCCCCGTCAGGCCAACCTCGATTAGAGACTACATCATTATCGTGAGTGTGTCTAACCTAAGACGAAGGCTCCCTCTGGGATCACAGTGAGTGTCTACACTAGGGATGGGGATTATCTGCCGGTTTCGGCCCGGTAGATCAGATCCGGCGTCAGCTCGGACACGCTGGCGGCGCCGCACAGGGCCATGTCCCGCTTCATGCCTGCGCGCAGGTGCTCGATCACCCAGTCGACGCCCTCCTCGCCCGCGGCGGCCAGGCCGTAGAGGTACGGCCGGCCGATCATGCACGATGTCGCCCCGAGCGCGAGCGCCTTGACGATGTCGCTGCCCCGGCGAACCCCGCCGTCGCACACGATGTCGAGATCGCCGCCGACAGCTTCGGCCACCGGCTGAACCAGCTCGATGATGGATGGGGCCGAGTCGAGCTGGCGGCCGCCGTGGTTGGAAAGCACGATGCCGTCGAGTCCCCGATCGCGAGCAATGACCGCGTCGGCGACGCTCTGGACGCCCTTCACCAGCACCGGGCCCTCCCACAGCGACCGCATCCACTCCACGTCCTCCCACGACAGGGTGGGATCGAATTGCTCGTTCATGAACGCGGCCAGATCGACGGCAGTCGACCCGTCGATGTTGGTGTTGCCAGCGACGTTGGCGAAGGAGATCGGCTCCGAAAACGCGAAGCGCAGGCTCCAGCTCGGACGGATCATGCCCTCGAAGAGGGTGTCGATGCCCATCTTGGGCGGCAGTGTGAAGCCCCGGCGAACGTCGCGCTCGCGCCGGCCCAGCATGGCCGCGTCAACGGTGATGCAAAGCACATCGAAGCCGGCCTCCCTGGCCCGCAAGATCATGTCCTTGAGCAGGCCCTTGTCACGCCAGACATAGACCTGGAACCACTTTGAGCCGTTGCTGACCGCAGCCACCTCCTCCACCGAGCGCGTTCCCATTGTCGAGAGCGAGTACGGCAGGCCAGCGCGCTCGGCAGCGCGGGCGACGGCCAACTCGCCGAGGGGATGCGCGATGCGCGTGAACCCGGTGGGCGCGAGGATGAGCGGGAAGGGCACCTCGCGGCCGAGAATCGTGCCGGTCGTGTCCACGTTGCCCATGTCGCGCAGCACCC
>JAKZWH010000274.1:0-3028 GCA_047515615.1 Acidimicrobiales bacterium
TCGTGCGCCACGGCGACTGTGACGTGATCGACCTGCCGATGGGGCTGCTGCACGACGGCCTGCCGAGGCAGACGCTTGCCGCGACGCACAGCGATCCCGCTGCGTCGGCCGGGCCGGCGCGCTCGGGGCCCGTGACCGACAACGCCCCGCTGATCCTGGAGCTGCTGGCCCATCCCAACGTCGCCTCCCGCGAGTCGATAGTCCGCAGCTACGACCACGAGGTCAGGGGGGGCACCGTCGTACGCCCTTATATGGGCCGCGGCGCCGACGGCCCGACCGACGCGGCGGTGCTCAAGCCTCTGGGCACCTGGCACCACGACAAGGCGGTGGCCCTGGCCGTCGGCCTGAACCCTCGCATCACCACTCTGGATCCGTGGGTGATGGCCCTTGGTGCCATCGACGAGGCGTTCCGCAACCTGACCGCCGTCGGGGCCGACCCCGACCGGGTGGCCCTGCTCGACAACTTCTGCTGGGGCGACCCCACCCGGCCCGACCGGCTCGGATCGCTGGTGCGGGCCGTGCAGGGCTGCGTCGAAGGGGCGCGCCGCTACCGGGCCCCGTTCGTCTCCGGGAAGGACAGCCTCTACAACGAGTTCGACGGCCGGGCCGTGCTGGGCACGCTGCTGATCACCGCAGTCGGGATCGTGCCGGACCTGCACCGGGTCGCCACGAGCGCCCTGACCACCAGCGGCAGCGATCTGTGGCTGGTCGGCCGCGGCTCGGACCACCTGGGCGGATCGCTGGTGGCCGAACTGCTGAGCCTCGACGACATCCGGGTGCCGCCGCCGGTCGGCGATCCGCTGCCCCGCTACCGGGGTGTGCACGATCTGATAGCCGCCGGCCGGGTGAGCGCGGCCCATGACAGCAGCGACGGCGGGATCGCGGTCGCCCTGGCGGAGATGGCCATCGGTGGCCAACTCGGCTTGACGGCCACCATCCCGCATGACGCCGCCGATCCCGGTCCTCCCGGTGACCCCCTGGTCGGGGCCGCTGGCAACGGCTCTGAAGCTTCCGGTGCCCGCAATGGCCTGGGGATGGCTGCCGCATTGGCCAACGAGGCGCCGGGCCGGCTCCTGCTGGAAACCCCGGCCGCCGAGCGAGCCGCGGTCGCGGCAAGGCTGGGCCGGCTCGGCCGGCGCATCGGCATGGTGACCGACACCGGCGAGATCGAGATCCGAGTCGCTGCCGGTCCCCACGACAGCCCTACGAGCCCGATGGGCGGTTCGAGTCACGCGACGGTGACCGTCGCAGCCGCCAGGAGGGCATTCGGGTGCCACTCGCCGTCGCCATGAGCAGACCGCCGATCCTGATTCCCCATGCCTCCGGCACCAACCGCGACGAGGAAGCGGCGCTGGCGGTGGCGGCCGCGGGCGGTGATCCCCGGATTGTGGCTGTCGGGGACCTGAGAGGGCGGCCGGCAGCCTTTTCCGGCTACGCAGCAGTGCTGTTGCCGGGCGGGTTCTCCTACGGCGACGCCCTGGGGGCCGGCGGGCGCCTGGCCCTGGAGCTGCGGTCCTGGTTCGGGGCCGAACTGCGCGAGGTGGCACGGTCGGGCAGGCCGATCCTGGGCATCTGCAACGGGTTCCAAGCCCTCGTCAAGTCGGGACTTCTCAGCGGGCCCGAGCCCCGCTCCTTCACGCTGGCCGCCAACGCCGGCGGACGCTTCGAATGCCGCTGGGTCACCCTCAGGGTCGAGCCGGACTGCAGGTCGAGCTGGCTCGAACCGCTGCGGGGGTCAGTGATCCGTTGCCCCGTGGCGCACGGCGAGGGCCGGTTGGCGGTGACCGATCCCGAGGCGGCGACCGCACTGCACAAGGCGGGGCGCGTCGCCTTCCGATACCTGGCCTCGGGCACCGAGGGCGGTGCAGCCCCTGCCGCGGCCGGGGCCTATCCGGCCAACCCCAATGGATCGGTCCACGACATCGCCGGGATGTGCGACCGGACGGGTGCCGTGGTTGGGCTGATGCCCCACCCCGAGGATCACATCGTGGACTGGCAGAGACCCTCGGGCCCGCCAGGGGCGCGGGGATCGGCCCTCTTCGAGACGTTCGTGGCCGCGGCCCGATGACAGCCGGCGTCCCGAACGACCGTGCCTTCGCGGGCATCTCCGCCGAGGCGGCCACCGAATTTGGGCCGCTGCGGCGGGGCAAAGTACGCGACGTCATCGACCTGGGCGACCGCCTGGCGCTCGTGGCCACCGACCGGCTCTCGGCGTTCGACCGGGTGCTGGGGCTGGTGCCGCACCGCGGCCAGATCCTCAACCAGCTCTCCGCCTGGTGGTTCGAGCGGCTCAGCGACATCGTGCCGTCGCACATCGTGGCCGTGCCCGATCCCAACGTGTCCATCGTCGAGAAGTGTCAGCCGTTGCCCATCGAAGTGGTGGTGCGGAGCAGGCTCACCGGCACCACCTCCACGTCGCTCTGGACCCGCTACGAGGCCGGCCGGCGCCGCATGTACGGGATCGATTTCGCTGACGGGATGGTCAAGAACGATCCGCTGTCCAGCGCTGTCATCACGCCGACCACCAAGGCCGACAGCGGCCACGACCAGCCGCTGAGCGAGGCCCAGGTTGTCTCGGACGGCTGGGTGGACGCCAAGCGCTGGGACGAGGTTCGCACCGTGGCGCTGGCCCTGTTCGAGAGGGGCCGGCAGACGGCGACCGACGCCGGCCTGGTCCTGGTCGACACCAAGTACGAGTTCGGGATCGGCGCCGGCGGTCGGCTCACGCTGATCGACGAAGTGCACACCCCGGACTCGTCGCGGCTGTGGCGGCTCGCCACGCTGGAGTCGCGCCGGCGAGGGGGACTCGAACCGGAGAACCTGGACAAGGAGATCGTGCGTCTCGCCTACGCCGCCCGCGGCTACAGGGGCGAGGGCACGCCTGAGCCGCTCAGTCCCGCGCTGGCCGCCGAGACGGCGGCCGCGTACCGGCAGGCGTTCGAAGCACTGACCGGAGCACCGCTGCAACCTGCCCCCTATCCGGCCGAGCCCCGGATCCTGGCCGCCCTGCAGGACCTGCCCCATGCGC
>JAKZWH010000275.1:0-2733 GCA_047515615.1 Acidimicrobiales bacterium
ACGCCGCGGGTGGGCTGAGCGGCCAGCAGCACCGGCGGCTCGCCGTCCAGCTCCCGGGCCAGGATCAGCTTCTGGATGTTGCCCCCCGACAGCGAGCTCGTGGCGGTGGACAGGTCGGGCGTCTTGACCGCGTACTCCTCCACGAGGCCCTCGCCGTGGGTCCGGATCGCGTTGGTCCGCAGCACCCCGCGTCGGGAGAACCGGGACTCGCCGTGGGCCAGCAGCATGAGATTCTCCGACACGCTGAAGCTGCCGATGGCGCCGTCGCGCATGCGCTCCTCGGGGATGAAGGCCAGCCCGGCTTGGCGCACCCGCTTCGGCTCGGCCCCGGTGACGTCGGTGCCGTCGATCGACACGCTGCCGGCGGTGACGGGCCGCAGGCCGGCGATCGCCTCGGCCAGCTCGCGCTGGCCGTTGCCCGAGACGCCCGCGATGCCCAGGATGCGCCCGCCTCGCACGTCGACGTCGAGGTCCTTGACCGCCGCGGTGCCCCTGTCCCCTTCGACCGTGAGGCCCCGGATGCTGAGCCGCACTCCCCGGTCCGGGGTGTCGGCCATGTCCGGGGCCAGCTTCACGGGCCGGCCCACCATCATGTGGGCCAGCCCCTCCCGGTCGGTCTCGGCCGGAACGGTCGTGCCCACGACGCAGCCGTCGCGCAGCACGGTGATCCGGTCGGCCAGGGCCAGCACCTCGTGGAGCTTGTGTGAGATGAACACCAGGCCCCGCCCGTCGTTGGCCATCCGGCGCAGGGTTATGAACAGGTCGTCCACCTCGCCGGGTGTCAGCACCGCGGTGGGCTCGTCCAGCACCAGCAGCCGGGCCTCCCGCAGCAGGGCCTTGATGATCTCCACCCGCTGGCGCTCGCCCACCGCGAGCTGCCAGAGATAGGCGTCGGGCGGCACGTCGAGCCCGTAGGCCTCCGACAGCTCCACGATGCGGGCCCGCACCCCCGCGAGGTCGGGCCGGCCCGACCGGCTCGACGACAGCCCGAGCGCCACGTTCTCGGTGACGGTGAGCGTCGGCACCAGCATGAAGTGCTGATGGATCATGCCGATCCCCGCCGCGATGGCCGAGGCGGGCGACCGCACCCGCGAGCGCTCGCCGTTAAGGAAGATCTCGCCCCGGTCGGGCGCGTAGAGCCCGAACAGGATCTTCATGAGTGTGCTCTTGCCCGCCCCGTTCTCGCCCAGGAGGGCGTGTATCTCCCCGGACCGGACGTCGAGATCGATCGAGTCGTTGGCGAGCACCCCGGGGAAGCGCTTGGTGATGCCGCGCATCTCCAGCAGCGGCGTCTGGTCGCGCTCCCCCGAGGCGTTCGTCATGAGATGGTCGAGCAGCCGGTGTCCGGTAGCTGGCCTAGCCGTCGCCGGTGGACAGCGTGCCGGCAATGAAGCCCGCTACCGCGTCCTCGATGGCCGAGCGGGCCGCCGCCGGCAGGTCGTAGGCGTCGTTGTACTCGATCACGAGTCCGCCGTTGGCGAAGTTGATCTCGTAGGAGTTGCCGCCGTAGGCGCCCCTCTGGATGTCGCGCACGAGGTCGTCGAGGACCACGTCCCACTTGTAGACCTGGTTGGCCACGACGATCTGGGGAGCCACTTCGGTCTGGTTGGACTGGGTGCCGAACCACGGGATGTTGTTCTCGCTGGCGGCCGCGATGGCGCCCACGGTCATCTGGGCGGTGCCGGTGAGCACGGCGTGGCCGCTGTCGATGAAGGTCTGGGCCGACTCCTTGGCTAGGGCCACGTCGGCGAAGGACTCGATGTACACCGAGTTGGCGCTGCCGCCTCCGGCCTCCACACCGGCCGTGAACCCGTCCACGTACAGCTTGGCGTCGCCTACCTCGATCGGGCCGACGATCCCCACCGGGGAACCGCCGGCCAGCTCGGCTGCCATCAGGCCCATCACGTAGGCGCCCTCGTCGGAGGAGGTGGTGTAGGCCGAGATGTTGGGCTGGCCGAAGGTCTCCACCGAGGTGCCCCAGGCGAAGGCGGTGTCGGGGAAGTCGGGAGCGATCTGCTCCAGCAGGCCGCCGTACTGGGAGCCGTGGGCGATGACCAGGTCGTAGCCGTCCTCGGCGTAGTCGCGCAAAGCGACACCGGCGTCCTCCACGATGAACGTGCCCGGCGTCACCGCGACCTCGCTGAGCAGCCCGGCGGCCTCCATGCGGTGCAGGGCGTCCACGATGGACTGGCTGAAGGCCAGATCGTTCGCGGCGCTGGGCGTCACCACCGCCGCCCGCAGCGGCTCCACGTTCATGAAGCTGGCAACGGCGGCGTCGGCGATGGCCCGCACGTCGGCGGGCAGGTCGTAGGCGTCGTTGTACTCGATCACGAGTCCGCCGTTGGCGAAGTTGATCTCGTAGGAGCTTCCGCCGTAGGTGCCGGCCTGGATGTCGGCCACGAGGTCGTCGAGGACCACGTCCCACTTGTAGACCTGGTTGGCCACGACGATCTCGGGGCCGACGGTGGTCTGGTTGGACTGGGTGCCGAACCACGGGATGTCGTTCTCGCGGGCGACGCCGATGGCGCCGACAGTCATCTGGGCGGTGCCGGTGAGCACGGCATGGTCGTTGTCGATGAATGACTGGGCGGCCTCCGCGGCCAGCTGCACGTCGCCGAAGTTCTCGGTGTAGACGGAGTTGGCGGTGCCGCCTCCGGCCTCCACACCGGCGCGGAACCCGTCCACGTACAGCTTGGCGTCGCCGACCTCGATCGGGCCGATGATCCCCACCGG
>JAKZWH010000276.1:0-4115 GCA_047515615.1 Acidimicrobiales bacterium
ACCCTGCCGGCGCTGGCCAACGCACACAGCCACGCCTTCCACCGGGCCCTGCGAGGCCGCACCCACAGCGGGCGGGGCAACTTCTGGACCTGGCGCGACCTGATGTACCGGGTGGCGGCTCGGCTCGACCCCGACCGCTACCACCGGCTGGCCCGGGCGGTGTTCGCGGAAATGGCCCTGGCCGGCATCGGCGTGGTGGGCGAGTTCCACTATGTCCACCACCGTCCCGACGGGGGCGCCTACGACGACCCCGGCGCCATGGGCAAGGCGGTGGTGGCCGCGGCCCGCGACGCCGGCATCCGCCTGAGTTTGCTCGACACCCTGTACCTCCACGGCGGGCTCGACCCCGCGTCGGGCGGCGGCTACGGGCCGCTTCGACCCGAGCAGGCCCGGTTCAGCGACCGCAGCGCCGAGCGGTGGGCCGATCGAGCCCAGGATCTGGCCTCCGCCGTGTCCGGACCGGCAGTGAGGGTTGGCGCCGCAGTCCACTCGGTGAGAGCTGTCGACCCGCCGTCCATCAAGGTGGCCGCGGACTGGGCCCGAGGCCGCGGCGCCCCGCTGCACTTTCATGCCTCGGAACAGCCCGCTGAGAACGAGCAGTGCCGCGCTGTCCACGACCGGACTCCCACGGAGGTGATCGCGCAGGCTGGCGGGCTGGGCATCGACACGACGCTGGTGCACGCCACCCATGCAACCGCCCGCGACGTAGCGCTCATCGCTGAGGCCGGGGCCCACTGCTGCCTGTGCCCCACCACCGAGCGGGACCTGGCCGACGGCACCGGGCCGAGCACGGGCCTGGCCCAAGCAGGAGCCGGATTGTGCCTGGGCTCGGACTCCCACGCCACCATCGACATCCTCGAAGAGGCCCGCACGGTCGAGCTCGACCAGCGGGCGGCCACCCACGATCGCGGCGTGTTCGGGGTAGAGGCCCTGGCCTCAATGGCCACCTCCGGCGGCTACCGGTCCCTCGGATGGCCAGAGGGCGGCACGCTGGAGGCGGGCGCGCTGGCCGACTTCGCCACGGTGAGGCTCGACTCGGTGCGGATGGCCGGAGCCGGAGCCGACACCGCGCTGGCCGCAACGATCTTCGCGGCCAGCAGCGCCGACGTGCGCCACTTGGTGGTGGGCGGGAGGACCATCGTGCGCGGCGGACGGCACACCACCGTCGATGTCGCGGCCGAGCTCGCATCAGCCATCGCGGAGGTCACCGCATCATGACGCTGGTAATCGACAACATCTCCGAGTTGGTCACCAACGACCCCGCGCTCGGGGACGGCCCGCTCGGCGTCGTACGCCATGCGTCGGTGGTCATCGACACCGACACGGTGTTGGCGGTGGGACCGGCCGGGGCCATCGCCGACGAGCGCCTCGACGCCGGCGGCCGGTGCGTGCTGCCCGGGTTCGTGGACTCCCACACCCACCTGGTGTTCGCGGGCGACCGTGCCGAGGAGTTCTCCCGGCGGATGGCGGGCGAGCCCTACGACGGGGGCGGGATCCGGGTCACCACCGACGCCACCCGGACCGCGGGGCGGGCCGCGCTGCGGACCGGGCTCGAACGGCGGCTGGCCGAGGTCCACCGAGCCGGCACGACCACGGTGGAGATCAAGACCGGCTACGGGCTGTCGGTGGACTCCGAGGCGGAGCTGGCCACGGTGGCTGCCGAGGCCACACCGGAGGCCACGTTCCTGGGCGCCCACCTTGTGCCCGGCGAGTACCGGGGCCGGGCCGACGAGTACGTCGAGCTGGTGTGCGGGCCGATGCTCGACGCGGTGCGCGGCCGCGTCCGCTGGATCGACGTGTTCTGCGAGACCGGCGCGTTCGACGCCGACCAGTCCCGGGCCGTGCTCGAGGCGGGCCGGGCCGCGGGGCTTGGCCTGCGGCTCCACGCCAACCAGCTCGGCCACGGACCCGGCGTGCAACTCGGCGTCGAGATGGGCTGCGCGTCGGTGGACCACTGCACGTACCTCTCCGACGACGACATCGAGGCTCTGGCCTCCGGCGACACCGTGGCCACGTTCCTGCCGGCCACCGACTTCTCCACCCGCCAGCCCTACCCCGACGCCCGGCGGGCCATCGACGCCGGGGTCAGGGTGGCGATCGCCTCGAACTGCAATCCGGGCTCGAGCTACACCACCTCGCTGTCGTTCTGCATCGCCATGGCCGTTCGCGACATGGGTATGACCATCGACGAAGCCGTCGCCGCCGTGACCGTTGGAGGGGCGGGCGCGCTGGGCCGGACCGACGTCGGGCGGATCGCCCCCGGCGGTCCGGCCCACGTGACCATCCTCGACGCGCCCAGCCGCCATCACCTCGCCTACCGGCCCGGCGTCCCATTGATCTGGCGGACCCTGGGAGCCGACTACCGGCTCCCGCCCGCCGGCGACCAGACCTAACCCCCGAGTGCACAAGGAGAAGACATGACCTACAGCCTCCCCAACCCCACCGAGCACAACCAGTGGTATCCCTTCGCCAACCGGCCCCTGCCGCCCGAGGTGGACGGGCAAGCCGCCAACCCGGCCGTCATCCCGGTGTTCGACGCAGCGCCGCTGCCGCCCAGCGCCCGGTTCGTGGTGGTCGGCGCAGGCGTGCACGGCCTGTCGAGCGCCTACCACCTGGCCATGTACCTGCAGCGCACCGGCAAGGGCTCGGGCCGCGACGTGGTGCTGATCGACAAGCAGGGCCCGGGCGCGGGCGCCACCGGACTGGCCTGCGGCTGCATCCGCAACATGTACATGACCGGGCCTCTGCACGCCATCCTGCGAGCCAGCGTGGAGGTGTGGGAGTCCGACCCCGTGAACCTCGGCTTCCAGCAGGTCGGCTACGTGTCGGTGGGTGAGGCGAACCAGACCGAGGACTACCTCAGGCTCCAGGCGTCGCAGGCGGCCAGCGGCTACCCCTCCGACGTCTACACCGGTTCGGAGGCCCGAGCGTTCCTCACCAACCTGTGGCCCGACTTCAAGACCGAGAACTGCGATGTGGTGCTGCACGAGCATCGCTCCGGCTACGCGGGCACCCACATGGCGGTGTGGGGACTCGACCAGAAGTGCCGCCAGTGGGGCGTGCAGCGGGTCTACGGCACCACCGTGACCGGCTACCAGCTCGACGCGTCGGGTTCGGTCACTGCGGTGGAGACCGACCAGGGATCGATCGCCTGCGAGCAGGTGGTGGTGGGTGCAGGGGCGTGGACGCCGGTGCACTGGGAGTGGCTGGGCGGCCCCTCTCACATCGACGTGCGCTACCCCGACGGCCATGTCGCGGAGCAGATGGACATGTGGACCTACTGGCGGCTGCTGGAGGGCGAGGTGCTGCTGCCCGAGGGTGTCGACTTCCGCACCGCCCAGCACCGGGACTCGCCAGTGCTGCACGTGGAGCTCATGAACACACCCGTGCACTCCGACGACGGCAGGCTCCTCAAGGACCACTTCTACTCCTATGTGCGCTACGCCGCCGAGCGGGTGGGCGCGCCCGGCCTGCAGGGCGGGACGATCCCGATCAAGATCGGACCGAGGGCGGCCGTCGAGCCCTACGGCCACCTGAACGACGAGTACCAGGCCGAGGAGTGGTTCGCCGACTACTACTGCGCCACCCTGGGCATGCTGTTCAAGCGGCTGGAGAACCTGCGGCCGTACTTCAAGGAGCGCCGCAACGGCGGCATCGGGGCATTCACGCCCGACAACGTGCCGGTGTTCGACTACGTGGCCGACAACGCCTGGGTGATCGCCGACTCCAACCACGGGTTCAAGATGATCGGGGCGGGCAAGCTGACCGCCCAGATGCTGGTGCACTGCGACAAGCCCGACGAGCTCAAGCCGTTCACCCTCGACCGCTACCGCACGGGGGCCACCTTCGGCGACCGCAACTCCAACTGCCCCTGGGTGTAGACCGTCGGCGGCCGGACCGTCAGCCGGCGAAGGCCGCTCCCCCGGTCGGCGTCAGCCGGCGAAGGCGGCGAGCCACTGGTCGCGGCCGGGTATGCGGAACACCGGGTTGCGCTCGCGGGTGATGCCCATGGTGGCCGACGACTCCAGCGAGTAGCGGTGTCCGGGGTACAGCACGGCGTCGTCGGGCACCCGGGCCAGCCTGGTGGTGAGGCTCTCGTACATCTGGGCCGGATC
>JAKZWH010000277.1:0-3525 GCA_047515615.1 Acidimicrobiales bacterium
TCTCGACAGCGGCACCACCGTGGCCGCGCCGGTGGTGGTCAACGTGGCCGGCCCGCACTCGTATCTGATCAACCGGATGGCCGGCGTCTACGAGTCGATGAACATCAAGACCCGGGCGCTGCGCCACGAGGTCCACCACGCTCCGGGGCCGCCGGAGTTCGACTACGAGCGGGATGGCTTCAACATCGCCGACGATGACAACGGCATCTACTTCCGGCCCGAGACCGGCAACCACATCCTGGTGGGAAGCACCGACCCCCGCTGCGACCCCCAGGACTGGGTGGACCCCGACGACTACGACCAGCGGCTCAGCGCCGATCAGTGGGAGGCCCAGGTGCTGCGGCTCAACCGGCGCCTGCCGTCGCTGGGCGTGCCCCACGAGCGCAAGGGCGTGGTCGACCTCTACGACGTGAGCGACGACTGGATCCCCATCTATGACCGCACCGACCTCGACGGCTTCTACGTTGCCATAGGCACCAGCGGCAACCAGTTCAAGAACGCCGGCGTGGCCGGGCACTGCATGGCCGAGCTGATCGACGCGGTCGAGGCCGGCCACGACCACGACCACGACCCGCTGGTCGTCAACGGTCGCTACACCGGCCTGCCCATCGATATGGCCACCTTCAGCCGCAACCGCGAGGTCAACCTCAACTCCTCCATGTCAGTCCACGGCTGACCAGGCAAAGGACGGCGGCATGCCGGCTCGTTCCCCGACGGCGGACAGTAGAACCATGAGCGACGCGAAGGCGAGACGATGGGCAACATTTGGCGGAACACTCGTCGTGAGTTCGCAAGCAGCCTCGGGGATCTATCGTGACTGATGCACTGATCGGCCAGAGTGCCCGCGATGTGGTTGCCCGGCTGGCAACGGGTGATCTCAGCCCCCACGACGCCCTCGACGCCGTCCAGGCTCGCATTGACGGGGTCGACCACCTCGTCAATGCGTTGCCCACCCGCTGTTTCGAGCGGGCCCGCGCTCACATCGACCGGTTGATGACCGTGTCTCCCGCTGAGCGCGGACTGCTCGCCGGTCTGCCTGTGCCTATCAAGGACCTAATCCCGGTCGCGGGAGTGAGGACAACCTACGGATCGCGGCTGAGAGAGAACTTCGTGCCGGACCGGTCCGACGTCATCGTCGAGACGCTCGAAGCCAACGGGGCGGTGGTGTGCGCCAAGTCGAACACCCCGGAGTTCGGCGCGGGCGGCAACACTTTCAACGAGGTTTTCGGTGCCACCCGCAACCCCCACGATCCGCGGTTGACCGCGGGCGGGTCCTCGGGCGGCGCGGCCGCCGCCCTGGCCACCGGCATGGCCTGGCTGGCCCACGGGTCGGATCTGGCCGGCTCGTTGCGCACGCCCGCGAGCTTCTGCGGCGTCACGAGCCTGCGTCCCTCGCCGGGGCGCATCGCCAACGGACCTACCGTCGTGCCGTTCATGGTGCACTCTCAACAGGGGCCCATGGCAAGAGACATCGGCGACCTCGCCCTGTTCGCCGACGCAATGGTGGGAGAGAGCCCCCTCGCCGGGCTGGGCAAACCGCCCCCTCAACAGTCGTTCCGCAGTGCCGCAGCCGCATCGTCGCAGCCGGGGCGCGTGGCCTTCAGCGTCGACCTCGGCGTCACCGAGACCGCAGCGGAGGTCGCTGAGGTGTGCAGTCGAGCGATGCATGCGCTCCAGCGAGACGGCGTCGATGTGGTGACCGACCACCCGGATCTCTCCGATGCCGAGGCGGCCTTCGACGTTCCCCGGGCACTGAGGTTCGCCGCCCTTCTGGGGGCAGAGCTCCCGCAGGCTCGCGACGTGTTGAAGCCTGAGCTGGTGTGGAATATCGAGCGAGGGCTCGCCGTCGACGGCGACGCCGTACGCCGCTCGATCGCGGCGCAAGCCCGCGTCTTCCAGCTCGCCGCGGAGTTCATGCGCGACTACGACCTTCTGATCTGCCCGGCGGCCAGCGTGGCGCCGTTCCCGGTCGAGGAGCGCTATGTCGGCTACCGCGAGGGGCTCCCGCCGAGCGAGTACTACCGCTGGCTGTCGATCGCCGCGGCGGTCACCGCCACCACGCTGCCGGTGATCACGATCCCCTGCGGCCGCACGGAGTCCGGTCTGCCGGTGGGGCTGCAGCTGATCGGGCGACCCCACGGGGAACTGAGGCTCTTCTCGCTGGCCAGCCACATCGAACAAGTCCTCGGAATCGGCCACTCCATAGTCGACCCAGGTTCCACAGACTCGCATCACACGTCCCTTTGATTTCATGATGCGCGTGTGCACCACCGTGTCAATGCAGGACAAGATTTACGATGAAGCCCGCCGGTGCGTCGCCCCGAGGACTCCGAAGGGTCGGGGGCTACGGCTGCTGGTCGGGGAGGAGGGCTTGGTAGGCGTCGAAGGTCTCGCGGTTGAAGCAGACGAAGCGCACCACGCGGACCTGGGTCAGAGTTCGGACAGCGCGGACCGCGATCGCTGCCGCCGGCTGGACCGGATAGCCGTAGACGCCGGTGGAGATGGCTGGGAACGCCACGGACTCGGCGCCGATCTCGTCGGCTCGGGCCAGCGACGAGCGGTAGCACGACGCCAGGAGGTCGGGCTCGCCCTGGTCGCCGCCTCGCCAGACCGGGCCGACGGTGTGAATTATCCAGCTTGCCGCGAGCCGGAAGCCGGGCGTGGTCTTCGCATCGCCGGTCTCGCAGCCGCCCAGGCCCCGGCAGAATTCGAGCAGCTCAGGACCGGCGGCCCGGTGAATGGCGCCATCCACGCCGCCGCCCCCCAATAGCGAAGAGTTGGCGGCGTTGACAATCGCGTCAACCCGCTCGGCGGTGATATCGCCCAGCGCAGCCTCCAGCCTCAGCCCCGAGCGGTCGGCTGCTTCGGGCGCAGGCCGTCGGGGTCTGTCCATGCCATTCATTCTGCCCGCCGCCAACTTGTCCATGACCCATTCAGCGACCAACCGCGGTGATCGTCCCGGCCCGGGGGGCGGACGGCCCGCCGCGGCGGTCACCGACGCCACCCGCCACCTCGGACGGCTCGACACGCTCAGCCGGCAGCGATCAGCGCGACCGCCACCAGCCCGACGCCGAGTCCCAGCACCTGGACCCTTCGCAGCCGCTCGCGGAACACCAGCCAAGCCCAGAACACGGTCACCGCAGTGAACAACGACGTGAGGACGGCCGCCACCGACGTAGACCCCACTCGGGTCGCCGTGAGAAACAGCGCATTGCCGGCGGTAATCAGCGTCGCAATGGCGATCACGTGAGGCCACACGTCACGAGCCGCCGACCTGGAAATCCCCCTTGTGGCGATGACGAGCGCGAGCACCACGAACCCAGACCCGCGTGCGGCCACAATCGGCCACAAGCCGCCGTTCTCCGACGTCCGGGAAAGGCACACCAACAACAGCCCGATTCCGACTGCCCCGCCCAACCCGTAGAGCAGGCTGGATCCGATGCTGCCCCGCTCATCGGAGCGGGCGATGCTGACCAGCCCAATGGCCACCAGTCCAAGAAGAATCCCTGCGGTCGCCCTGGCCGA
>JAKZWH010000278.1:0-2688 GCA_047515615.1 Acidimicrobiales bacterium
AGCCGGGCGTGCACCGCGGCGATGGCCGGCATCTACCGGCGGCTCCTGGCCCGCATCCTGGCGCAGCCCGATTCTCCGCTGGAGGGGCGTATCAGCCTGCCCGCCTGGGAGAAGGGCCTTGTGGCGGCTCGCAGCCTCAGCGGGCTGGGGCCGTGAACTCATTGCGGGTGGTCGTCGTCGGAGGCGGCCTGGCCGGGCTGTCCGCCGGCTTGGAGGCAGCCGACCGCGGCGCCGCCGTCACGCTGCTCGAGCGCCGCCCCCGCCTCGGCGGCGCCACCTGGTCGTTCGAGCGCCACGGCATCTGGTTCGACAACGGCCAGCACGTCTTCATGCGATGCTGCACCGCCTACCGGGCCTTCCTGGAGCGCATCGGATCGGCGGACGGCGTGGTCATGCAGAGCCGGCTGGACGTCCCCGTGCTAGCACCCGGCGGGCCGGTCGGGTCCATCAAACGCACCGTTGGCCCGGCCCCCCTGCACCTCGCTGCGGCCCTGCTGACCTATCCCCATCTGAGCTTCCGCCAGAGGCTGGCCGTGCTGCGGGCCGGGCTGGCGATGCGTCGGCTAGACCCAGACGACCCGGCCCTGGACAACGTGGGTTTCGGTGACTGGCTGTCGGCCCACGGACAGGACCGGGTCGCCACCGAGACGTTCTGGAACCTGATCGTGCTCCCGACCGTCAACGCCAGCGCGGCCGACGCCTCCCTCAAGCTGGCCGCCAGAGTGTTCGTGACCGGGCTCCTCACCGAGGCTGCCGCGGCCGATATCGGCTGGGCGAGGGTGCCGCTGTCGGCCCTGCACGGAGATGCGGCCCGGCGGGCCCTGCGGGCCGCGGGCGGCGAGGTCATCACCAGCGTCCCGGTGACCGCCGTGCGGGCCGGCGCGGCCGGAGGCCTGGAGGTGCAGGCGAACGGGCAGGGCTTGCAGGCCGACTCCGTGGTGGTCGCGGTGCCCCACGACGCGGTCGGGGCGCTGCTGCCGCCGGGCACCGTCGCCTTCCAGGATCGCCTGGTCGAGCTGGGCACCTCCCCGATCGTCAACGTCCATCTGGTGTACGACCGGCCGGTGACGGACCTGGCCTTCTTCGCCGGCGTCGGGACCGACGCGCAGTTCGTGTTCGACCGCACCGAGGGCGCCGGGCTGGACGACGGCCGCCAGTGCCTGGCTGTGTCCCTGTCGGCCGCCGAGTCCCACATCGGCCGGCCCGCCGCCGACCTCGTGTCGCACTTCACCGCCGAGCTGGCCCGCCTGCTGCCCGCCGCGGCCGGCGCCACCGTCACGGATTCGATCGTCACCCGCGAGCATCAGGCCACGTTTCTCGGGCTGCCGGGCACGAACAGCCTGCGCTCCGGGACCGAGTGCGGCCTGCCGGGCGTGTACCTGGCGGGGGCCTGGTCCGACACGGGCTGGCCGGCCACGATGGAGGGCGCGATCCGCAGCGGCACCGAGGCCGGGCGCCTCGCGGCCCGCTACGCGTCGCGATCGGCAGGCGGGAGCGCCAACGGGTCGGGCGGGTCGGATGCCTGAGTCAGGAGGGGCCGGCAGAGTGCGAGACGCGCCGAGCGGCACACGCTAAGGTGCGGGCTATGACAGCCCCCTATGGTCACTCTGCGGGAGGAGGCTCGGCGGGAGGAGGCTCGGCGGGAGGAGGCTCGGCGGGACGGGCGATCGTGCTTGTGATCGTCGCGGTTGCGCTGGGAGCGTTGCTGCTGGCCCGCGGCTTCGACGGAGCCGACGACACCAGCGCCTCGAGCAATGGCGACGACACCGAAAAAGAGATCTCCGACCCCGGCGACAAGGGCGACAACGGCGACGAGCCCGCGGTCGACGCGCAGGCGACCTCGACGACAACGACCACAACGACGACCGTTCCCCCGGTGGTCACCCGCCTGCCGGGAGAAGTCAAGGTGGCCGTGGCCAACGGCACCGGCGAGAGGGGCCGAGCCAGCCGGACGGCGGGCGTGCTCAACGCCGGCGGGTACGTCACCGCGTCGAAGAACACCGAGCAGGACCGGGTCAGCGAGTCGGTCATCTACTACCGGCCGGGCTACGGGGACGATGCCAAGGCCGTCGCCTCCGCTCTGGGGGCTCCCGCGGACATTCTCACGCCCGCGCCGAGCACCATCATGACGCTCATCAGGAACCCGGAGACGCCCCAGGACCTTGAGACCTTCAACATCTTCGTGGTCGTCGGCACCGACAACGTGATCCTCGATCCCGATCCGGCGTCCGGCTGAGCGCGATCGCACGACCTCGCCCCAACCAAGCTTCTGCCGGAGGCGCCAGCCGCCGCTTGAGTGAGGGTCGGGTCCAGCGGCCGGCGGCGGGGATTCCGCCAGCCGCGGTATGACGCGAGAATGTCGGGCGTGCACGTGCTGGCCGCGCCCGACAAGTTCCGAGGGACGGCCTCGGCTGTCGAGGTCGCCGCCGCGGTAGCCGAGGCTGCTGCGGCCGCCTCGGCGTCCTGCGACAGCGCGCCAATGGCCGACGGGGGCGAGGGGACGCTCGACGCGCTGGGCGGACCGAACCGGACATCGGTCGTGACCGGGCCGCTGGGCGCGCCGGTGACCGCGCCGTGGCGGCTCAGCCGGGGCGTCGCCGTCATCGAGATGGCGCTCGCCTCGGGCCTGGCCCTGGCGGGCGGCGCATCCGGCAACGATCCCGTCAACGCCACCACGGCCGGCACCGG
>JAKZWH010000279.1:0-8191 GCA_047515615.1 Acidimicrobiales bacterium
GGGGCCTGCGCCGCCGGGGCTTCCCGCCCGAGGCGATCCGGGAGTTCTGCGCCCACATCGGTGTGGCCCGGGTGAACGGCGTGCATGAGATCGAACTCCTCGAGTCGTTCGTGCGAACCCACCACAACCGGACCGCCCTGCGCCGCATGGCAGTGCTGCGACCCCTGGAGGTGGTGATCGACAACTGGCCTGAGGGCCATGTGGAGCATCGCCGGGCGGTGAACAATCCCGAGGATCCGGCCGCTGGCGCCAGGGAGGTGCCGTTCTCGGGCCGGCTGTGGATCGAGCGGGACGACTTCATGCTCGATCCGCCCCGCAAGTTCTACCGGCTGGGCCCGGGCCGGGAGGTGCGGCTGCGGGCCGGCTACTTCCTGCGCTGCAACGACATCGAGACCGACTCCGGCGGTCAGGTGGTGGGGCTGCACTGCACCTACGATCCCGAAACCGGGGGCGGCCAGGCCCCCGACGGCCGCAAGGTGCGGGCCACGATCCACTGGGTGTCGGCCGACCACGCCGTGGACGCGCAGGTTGCCCTGTACAACCGGCTGTTCACCGACCCCGTTCCCGGCGCCGACGGCCGAGACCCTCTGGAGTCCTACAACCCCGACTCACGAGAGCTGATCACCGACGCCAAGCTCGAACCGGCACTGCCCGACGCCCGGCCGGGCGAGGTGGTGCAGTTCGAGCGTCTCGGGTACTTCGCCCACGACCCCGACACCCCCATGCTGTTCCACCGCACCGTCGGCCTCCGCGACGAGTGGGCCAACATCCAGAAACGCCGCGCGTCGCGTGGCTAGGCGCCGGTTCGCACGAGACGGAAGGACTGAGACATGTCTGACGAGAGGCGTTCCATCCAGCTAGAAGTGGAGGTCTCCGGCAGCCCGGAGGAGGTGTGGAGGGCGATCGCCACGGGTCCGGGCATCTCGTCGTGGTACGTGCCTCACACCGTCGAGGAGCGCGATGGAGGCGCGGCTACGGCGTCGTTCGGCCCCGAGCCGGAGATGCAGGTGAGCGGACGGGTCGCCGCCTGGGAGCCGCCGCGCCGGGTTGTCTTCGACGGAGGCGAGGAGGTCGAGGGCCTGACCTTCGAATGGACGATCGAGGCTCGCGATGGCGGCACCTGCGTCGTGCGGCTCGTCAACAGCGGCTTCGACAGCGGCGAGGAGTGGGTCGCCCTCTACGACGGCATGTCCGAGGGTTGGCAGCTCTTCCTGCTCAATCTGAGGCTTCACATGGAGCACTTTCAGGGACGCACCGCCACGGCCTCGCTGCCCACGGCGGTGTGGAGTGGAACCCGCGACGAGGTCTGGACTGCCCTCACAGACGCTCTGGGCATCCCGCCGGAGTCCGCAGCGGGCGAGCGAATCGAGGTGACGGCGCCCGACGCGCCCGCCCTGGCCGGCACCGTCGCAGATGTCGCCCGGTGCCGTGTCGCCCTCCTGCTAGACCAGCCGTCGCCCGGTACGGCCTTTCTGGCGGTCGAGAATCTCGGCGGCGCGGTCGCCGCGTCGATCTGGTGCTACCTCTACGGGGACGGCGCGCCGAGTGCGGCAGAGCGAGACGAGCCCCTATGGCGAGAGTGGCTCAGCCAACACGCCCCACAGGGAGACACCGCCTAGCCGGTGCCGGCGCGTGCCAGCGTAGGGTTCGCTCGTGGACGGTCTGAGTCCCTGGGTTCTTGAAGACGGTGTGCTGCACCTGAACCACGGGTCGTTCGGGGCGGCGCCGGGGTCGGTGCTGGAGGCGCAGCAGCGTCTGCGCAGCCGGATCGAGGCCAACCCCACGAAGTACTTCCTTGGCGGTGACTACCAGCGCGAGCTCGACTCGGCCCGCCGGGCGGTGGCCGACTTCGTGGGCGCCGACGAGGCCGGGATGGTGTTCGTCAACAACGCCACCGCGGGCGTGAACGCGGTGCTGCGCTCCCTTGAGCCCACCCTGGCACCCGGCGACGAAATCGTTGTCACTGACCACGAGTACAACGCCTGCCGCAACGCGTTGGACGTTTCGGCGTCGAGGACGGGGGCGCGGGTGGTGACGGCTCGCGTGCCGTTCCCGCTGGAGGCTTCCCGGCAGGCCACCGACGCTGTGCTGGCCGCGGTCACAGGGCGCACCCGGATCCTGCTGATCGATGCGGTGACGTCCGCGACCGGGCTGGTGATGCCGGTTGCCGAGATCGCCGCCGAGATCGAGCCCGAAGTGCGGGTGCTGGTCGACGCGGCCCACGCGCCCGGGATGATCGACTTCGACGTGGTCGCGTCAGGCGCCTCGTATGTGACCGCCAATTGCCACAAGTGGATGTGCTCGGCCAAGGGTGCCGGGTTCCTGTGGGTCCGGGCCGACCGGCGCGACGATGTGCACCACTCGGTCATCAGCCACGGCTACAACGGCGGATGGCCCTCCGGCGGCGGCCGGCTGCACGCCCAGTTCGACTGGACGGGCACGCAGGATCCGAGCGCCTGGCTGACTGTTCCCGACGCGCTGGCCGCGGTAGGGGCCATGCACCCCGAAGGCTGGCCCGGAGTCCGCAGGGCGATCCGGGAGCTGTGCCTGGCCGGCCGCCGGATCCTGCTCGACGCCCTGGGGATCGACCCGCCCGCTCCCGACGACATGATCGGGGCCATCGCCTCGGTTCCGGTGCCGCCCGCCGACCATTCCGGCACCGAGATCTTCGACCCGCTCATGGCGGCACTGGCCGACCGCCACCGCATCCAGGTCTCTGTCTTCACCTGGCCCGCGCCGCCCGAGCGCCTGCTGCGCATCTCCGCGCACCTCTACAACGACGAGTCCCAGTACCGCCGCCTAGCCGAGGCGCTCACCGCTGAACTAGGGGCCTGACGCGCGCCGTCGGCGCCGTCACCCCGCCCCAGCGCCTCCGACGCTGGGGCCCTCGCCTGCCCACTCTCCGGGTAGGAGCCAGACAGATCGGCCCGGGCTACCAGTCGGCGGCTATGTACTGGGTTTCGCAGAACTCGTAGATGCCCTCGGAGGCTCCCTCGCGGCCCAGGCCGGACTGCTTCATGCCGCCGAAGGGGGCGGCCGGGTCCGACACCGCGCCCCGGTTGAGCCCGACCATGCCGGCCTCGATGCGCTCGCACACCCTCAGGCCCTTGGCCAGGTCCTCGGTGAACACGTAGCCCATCAGGCCCATCTCGGTGTCGTTGGCCGCGGCGATCATGGCGTCGGTGTCGGTGAAGCTGGTCACCGGCGCCACCGGGCCGAAGATCTCCTCGCGGGTGATGGGCGCGGCCGCATCCACCCCGCCTAGCACGGTGGGCTCGTAGAAGAACCCGGGCCCGTCGATGGCCGAGCCGCCGGTCACCGCGCTGGCCCCGCCGTTGATCGCCCCCTTCACCAGCCTGTCGATGTTGGCCACCGCGCCGGAGTTGATCATCGGGCCGCAGGTCACGTCCGGGTCGAACCCGCTGCCCACCTTCATCGCACCCATGGCCGCGGCCAGGCGCTCCACGAACTCGTCGTGCACCCGCGCCTCCACGAAGAACCGGTTGGCCGCGGTGCAGGTCTCGCCCGAGTGGCGCATCTTGGCCACCATGGCCCCGGCGACAGCCGCCTCCAGATCGGCGTCGGCGAACACCACGAACGGCGCGTTGCCGCCCAGCTCCATCACCGTCTTGAGTACCCGGTCGGCGCAGCGGCGCAGCAGCATCCGCCCCACCTCGGTGGAGCCGGTGAACGACACCATGCGCACCGCCCGATGGTCCACCGCGGCGTCGAACCAGGGGCCCGAGGCGCTGGTGGGGACCAGGTTGACTACGCCGGGCGGCACTCCGGCGGTGGCCAGTAACTCGCCGACCCGCAGCGAGGTGAGCGGCGCCTCCCGGGGCGGCTTGATCACCACTGCGTTGCCGGCGCCCAGCGCAGGCGCCAGCTTGCGGGTGATCATCGCGGCCGGGAAGTTCCACGGGGTGATCATCACCACCACCCCCACCGGCGGGTGGCGGGTGATAATGCGCTTGTCGCCGGATGGGGCGGTGCTGATCGTGCCGTGGATGCGCACCGTCTCCTCGGCGTTCCAGCGGAAGAACTCGGCCGCGTAGGCCACCTCCCCCACCGCGTCGGCCCGGGGCTTGCCGTGCTCGAGGGTGATCAGGTCGGCCAGCTCGTCGGAGTGCTCGATGAGGATCCGGTGACAGTCGCGCAGGATCTCCGAGCGGACTCTGGGTGCGGTCGCGGCCCAGCCGGGCTGGGCGGCCGCGGCCGCGTCGCAGGCGGCGACGGCGTCAGCCGGACCGCCTGCGGCCACCTCGGCGATGCCGTCGCCGGTAGCCGGGTCGAGCACCTCGATCCTCTCGGCGCCGTCCCGCCAGCGCCCGCCAATGAGCATCTGCGTCTGCATCTGTCAGCCTCCCAGCTTGGGAATGGTGTGGCTGCCGTAGGCGACGGCCACGTTCTTGGTCTCCATGTAGAAGTCGAAGCTCCAGTCGCCACCGTCGCGGCCAATGCCGCTGCGCTTGGTGCCCCCGAACGGGGTTGGCAGGTGGCGGACGTTCTGAGAGTTGACCCACACCATGCCGGCGTCCACTGCGTCGGCCACCCGGTGAGCCCGGCCCACGTCGCCGGTCCACAGGTAGGCGGCCAGCCCGTATTCGGTGTCGTTGGCCAGGGCCACCGCGTCGGCCTCGTCGTCGAAGGCGATGGCGGTGAGGGCCGGGCCGAAGATCTCCTCGCGGGCGATGCGCATGTCGTTGGTGGCTCCGGTGAACAGCACCGGCGTCACGAAGTTGCCCTCCGGCGGGGCGTCGGACCAGGGCGTGCCCTCCACGACAACAGCGCCCTCGGACGCGGCCAGCTCGATGTAGCCGCGCACCTTGTCGCAGTGGCGAGGGTGGATCAACGGGCCGATGACCGTCGCCGGGTCGAGCGGGTGCCCGACGGGGATTTTGCGCAGCTTGGCCGCGAGGCGCTCGGTGAACCCGTCGTAGATGCTCTGCTGCACGAGCAGGCGGCTGGAGCTGGTGCAGCGCTCGCCGTTGAGGCTGTAGATCATGAACACCGCGGCGTCGAGGGCCCGGTCGAGGTCGGCGTCGTCGAACACGATCACCGGGTTCTTGCCGCCCAGCTCGAAGTGGAGTCGCTTGAGGGTGGCCGCCGATTGGGCCTGGATGAGCGAGCCGGTGGCCGACTCGCCCACGAACGCGATGGCCGCAATGCCGGGATGCTCGGTGAGGGAGCGGCCCGCGGTCTCGCCCATGCCGTGCACCACGTTGAGCACGCCGGGGGGCAGCCCCGCGTCGAGCGCGATCTCAGCCAGCAGGCAGGCGGTGAGCGGGCTCCACTCCGCCGGCTTGTGGACCACTGTGCAGCCCGCGGCCAGCGCGGGGGCGATCTTCCAGGTGGACAGCATGAACGGCGTGTTCCACGGGGTGATCACACCAACCGGCCCGATGGCGCGGCGGCTGGTGTAGTTGAGGTGGTCGGCCGACGGCAGGGCCAGGCCGTCGGCCGCGGCAGGGGCCCGATCGGCGAAGAACCGGAAGTTCTCCGCGCCTCTCAGCGCAGCCGACGACATGAAGCGGATGGCCTGTCCGGTGTCGACAGACTCCACGACCGCGATCTCGCCGGCCCGGTCCACGATGGCGTCAGCCACGGCATGCAGGATGCGCTTGCGCTGCTCGCCGCCAGTGGCCGACCACTCTCGGAAGCTCGCGCTGGCCGCCTCGGCGGCAGCCGCTATGTCGGCGGAGTCGCCGGCCGCCACGTCTCCGAGGTGCATCCCGTCGATGGGCGAGGCGTTGGCGAACGTCTGGCCCGAGACGCTGGCCGTGGCCTCGCCGTCGATCAGATGCAGCGTGGACTCGGCCGAGAAGCGGGCCAGGTGCCGGCCGGCGGCGGCGAGGTTCTCCTCGAAGCTGGCTGCGGTTGCCATCATGCGTCTCCTGTCGGCGCTGCGGGCGCTGAGGCTAGGCGCTGTCGGCCTGGGCGAGGTGGGTGCGGATGTGGTTGCGGTTTATGCGCAGAGCCGGGTCGATCAGTTGCACCTCGGCGCTTAGGGCCACCGGATGGTCGGGCAGCAGCGGCGCCAACGCCGCCTCAACGGTGTCGATGAGCCGGGTTAAGAACCGCTCAACGGCCTCAGGCTCGCGACCTGGGCCGATGCGGGCCACCACGGCCACGAACCCGTAGGCCGGGTCGCCGTCGGCGATGCGGTAGTGGTCGCGGGGCGCGGCCCTGGTGCGCAGTGCGTCGAGGGCGGGCAAACCGTCGTCGAGGGCCGCGTCATGCACCGTGGCCACCAGGGCGTCGATGTCGGTCAACCCGGCGAGGTTGGCGGAGTATTCGATGGTGATGTGAGGCATGGCCGGTCCCGTCGGGCACGATTGTACGGTTCTACCGCGGCCCGCTGATCTCCGCACCGGCTCGGCTGGAACGCAAGGATTCTCCGTGCGGAAAGTGGGCTGTATGACAAGTCCTCGCGAAAATTTCATCGAGAGGCACCCCTGATGCGGCTGCTGAGCTACACCGCCGACGGAGCCGCATCATTCGGGGTGCTCACGCCCGACGGCACCGGCGTAATCGACCTCGCGGGCCGCATCGATGGCGTAACCGACCTCAGCGACCTGACAGCCCAAGGCCGGATCGGTGAAGCGGCCCAATGGGCCGACTCCGCCAGCCGTGCCGACCACGCCCTGGGCGACATCGTCTTCGAGCGCCTGCTCCCCCGCCCCGGCAAGATCTTCTGCATCGGCGTGAACTACGGCGGGCGGGGCGCCGAGTACGCCGAGGACCGAGGCGACGCCTACCCGAGCGTGTTCGTGCGGTTCCCCGCCACCCTCGTTGGCCACGAGCAGCCCCTGCTGCGGCCCCCCGAGTCCGAGCAGCTCGACTACGAGGGCGAGATCGTTGTGGTGATCGGCACCGGCGGGCGCCGCATCTCCGTCGAGCATGCCCGCAGCCACATCGCCGGGGTGACCCTCGGCAACGAGGGCACCATCCGGGACTGGGTGCGCCACGGGCGCTTCAACGTCACCCAGGGCAAGAATTGGCACCGCAGCGGATCGATCGGCCCGTGGCTCGTGACCATCGACGAGATCGGCGACCTCGACGACATGCACCTCGCCACCCGAGTCAACGGCGAACTCCGACAGGACGACGTCGCCGCCAACATGCGATTCGGGATCGAGTACCAGATCCACTACCTGTCCACCTTCGTCGGCCTAGACGCGGGCGATGTGATCTTCACCGGAACCCCCACGGGTGCCGGCGCCCGCTTTGACCCGCCGGTGTGGCTCACGCCGGGCGACGTTGTGGAGGTGACCGTCCCCGAGATCGGCACCCTGCGAAACCCCGTCCGCGACGAGCTGCCCGAAGGTAAGGAGTTGGCGCCGTCTGGGCAGCTCCGACCGGCCATGCTCTCCTTCGAGGATCTCGCCGCGCCCGCCCCTCACGACAAGCCGCTCTCCGAGACGTTGCAACAGATGCGTGAATCCGAGCGCTATTGATGGGGTTCTACTTCGAGACATCGGCGGCGGTGAACTGACTATCCGAGAGCCCGAGACTAGGCCGTCCATCCCCAACACAACCGGAGAGCCCCCATACTGTCCGCTGGGGTGCCCACGTCTGGAGCACACGGCCTCAACACTGGGAGGAAGCGACCATGTCCACAGGCGCTAGCGGAACGAGCGCGGCGGTTCAGATTGCTGAGACCGGCGGGCCGGAGATGATGCGGCTGGTGCAGCGGCCCGACCCGGTGGCCGGCGAGGGCGAGATGACGGTGGCGGTGGCTGCGGCCGGGGTGAACTTCATCGACACCTACCACCGCTCGGGCCTCTACGACATGCCGTTGCCGCTGGTGCTGGGCCAGGAGGGGGCCGGGACCGTGCTGGAGGTCGGCTTGGGCACCGAGGGCTTCGCCCCGGGCGACCGGGTGGCCTGGGCCGGATCGACCGGCTCCTACGCCGAGCAGGCCGTGGTGAGGGCCGCGGCGGCTTACAAGGTGCCCGACGGCATCGATCTCGACACAGCCGCCTCCATCGGCGTGCAGGCCCTCACCGCCCACTATCTGATCACCGACTGCCCCCGGATCGGGCCCGGCGACCGGTGCCTGGTCCACGCCGGCGCGGGCGGCACCGGACGGCTGATCGTGCAGATGGCCAAGCTGCGAGGTGCCGCGGTGGTGGCCACGGTGGGCTCGGACGCCAAGGCCGAGCTGGCCCGAGCCGCGGGAGCCGACCAC
>JAKZWH010000280.1:0-3059 GCA_047515615.1 Acidimicrobiales bacterium
GGAGAGGCGTGCGACTCAGCCGATGCACTACGACGGAACGCTCAGCTTCAACGGCTCCATCAACGCCGCGGGCCGCGGCGTTGCCCAGGCCGGGATTGCCGGCGTGGCAGCCAAGCCCCGGGGTGAGCTGTTCGAGCCGCCTCGGACTCCGCAACAGGCCCTTTCCCGCCGCCGCCAGGTGGCCGCGGTGCTCGTGGCAGCCGCGGTCCTCTCTGTGCTGGCCGTGCCCGTGCTGGGGGCGGCCTCCCTCGCCGTTCATGTGCTGGCCGACCTGGCCCTGCTTCTGTTCGCCTTCGGCGCCGTCCGCCGCCAGCAGCCCGCTGTGCCGGCCATGGCTGAGGTGCGGGTGCTCTATCCCCAGTGGCTCGCGCCCGGAGATGCTGTGGTGACGCCCCTGAGGCGAGTCGTCAACGGCTGACACCGACCCGGTGATCCATGTCTTCATCGGCACCAAGGCGCAGTACATCAAGATGGCGCCGCTGCTGCGTCGGATGGACGCTGAGGGAGTCGAATACCGGCTGATCGACTCGGGCCAGCACGCGGAAGCTGCCGTGCCCTTCCGCGCCGAACTCGGTGTGCGCGACCCCGACCTCCGTCTAGGGCGCGGCCGCGACGTGGACTCGATACCGCAGGCTCTGTGTTGGGCCGCGGGCCTGGCTGGACACTTCGTCTCGCGGTCACGTCTTCGGCGGCGCGTGTTCGCGGGACACGATGGCGTGTGCGTGGTGCACGGCGACACCCCGACCACACTGGTCAGCGCGTTGCTGGCCAAGCGAGCCGGCATGGCCGTGGCCCATGTTGAGGCCGGTCTTCGCACGTTCCGCTGGCTCCATCCCTTTCCCGAGGAGATAGTGCGCGTGCTGGTCGGGCGGATCTCCGACGTGCTGTTCGCTCCGGGGCCGGTGGCCGCAGCCAACCTGAGGGACGCGGCGGTCAGGGGCCGCGTCGTGGAGCAGCCAGCCAACACCGTTCTTGAGTCGGTGCGTGACGCTCTCGGGACCGATTCGGGGCTCCTCGAGCCGCCGGCCAGCCCGGCCGTCTGCGACGGCGGGGGCGACTTGCCCGCGCTGGCCCCGGCCCCGGCGCCAGCGGTGGTCACCATGCACCGGGTGGAGAACCTCCATCGCCGGTCGCGGCGGGAGGCGCTGATCGAAGCGGTGGAGAGTCTTGCCCCCCACTCTCGGGTCTGTTGGGTGCTGCACGGTCCCACCGATCGGGCCCTGGCAGGTGAAGCGCGTCGAAGGTTGGTCGCCCTCGGGGTGGAGTTGGTGCCGCTCATGGCTCACCGGGATTTCCTGGTCCTCCTCGCGGCCGCTCCGTTCGTGATCACCGACGGCGGGTCGATCCAGGAGGAATGCGCCTTGCTCGGCGTGCCCACGCTGCTGTGGCGCGACCGCACTGACCGCCCCGACGGCCTGGGCGAGAACGTGGTCCTCAGCCGATACGACCCGACGACCGTTAGCGACTTCCTGCGCGACCCCCAGCGCCACCGGCGGCCGCCCGGGGCGCCGGACTTTAGCCCGTCGGCTCAGATTCTCGCCGAGCTCGCCGGCTGGTTATGACCTCGGCCGTCGCGGCGGCCAGCACATCGCGGGCGATCTGCACGACGCGGTAGCCGCCGAACACCGCGGCCATGGCGACACCGCCGCGGTCGCCGGAAGCCAGGAGCGCGACCAGGCCCAGCTCGGCCACTCCGATCCCCTGGGGGGCTAACAGTGTGAGGAATCCCGCAGCCCAGGCCGCCATGAAGGCGCCCGCCGACTCCACCGCCCCCAGCCCGTCGGCGGCCGGGAAGGCCCGCAGGTAGAGGACGAAGGTGGCCGAGGCCCAGCCCCAGTAGGCCATCGTCGCCACTAGCACCCGCAAGTATCCCCGCCAGGTGATCTCGAGTCGGATGCCGCGCCGGGCCAGCAGTCGGGCCACGGCCCGGCCTCCGGCCACCGGCGAGGCGACCAGTCCGGCGGCGACGATGGCCGCGGCCGTCCACGCAGGTCCCCCGGGCAGCGAGCCGGTCGCGCCGAGCAGGCCGACGCCGGCTGCCAACGCCACCGATGCGCTAACCACCATTTCCAGCCCCGCAGTGGCGGTCAGCGGGGCCAGCGGCGCGCCGGCGGCCCGCAGCAGGGTCACGCGCACCGCGGCGTAGGTCACGCCGAGCGGCACGTAGCGGGCGGGCAGAGACCGGGCCGTCGCCGTTACGATCTCGCGGAAGGCCACCGGATGCCCGAGCATCCGCAGGCTTGAGTGCCAAAGTGCTGCCCCCAGCCCGATGAGACCGAAGCTCGCCGCCAGAGCGGCGGCGATCAGCTCGAGACGGGTTCCCTCCAGCAGTTCGACAATCTCAGCTCGACGGGTGGACGCGAGCCAGAGAACGGCCGCGCTCAGCGCGGCGAGGTACGTCAGGCGGGCCCGACGAGCCGCTCTCGCCCACCGAGACGGCCGGTCAGAGGCCGAGTCCGATGCCGTCATCGGGGCGAGTCCTGCTGGGTTCGTTGTCCGCTCACCAGGCATCCTCGACCAAGCTGTCCAGCGCGGAGTGGTTCGCGGCTAGGCGTTTGGTCAGCGCGAATCGAGCGTCCGGTGCCCGGCTGTGGGCCGCCAACGCGTCCGAGACTGCGACGGCCAGTGCTCCCGCCTCGAATTGGCCGACATCCAACAGAGGGGCCCATCCTCCGCCTTCGCCGGCCAGAGAGGCCATCTTCGGCGAGCTGTCCAGCAGGACAGCGGGACGGCCGTGCAGCAGGGCGGCGACGGCACCGTGGTAGCGCATGGTTACCACCAGCTGGCTCCGTCCCACCTCGGCGACGACGGTTTGCAGCGTGGGTGCCACCACCTCGGCCGGCGCGGTGAGACGACCGGCAAGTTCGGTGTGCAGTGGGCCGTCTCGGCTTGCCTGGAGAGTGACGAAACGAGGCGCGAGGCTGGTTGAGGCCGCAGCTGCGTCGATAGCACGGGCCAGCCGGTCGAGCACGGCGGGGGGCGGCTTCGCCGTCTCGGCCTTGCTGGCCGCGGTTTGCGGGCCTCGCCGGTTGGCGGGTCGGAGGATCACGCACATAGTG
>JAKZWH010000281.1:0-2724 GCA_047515615.1 Acidimicrobiales bacterium
CCGCGGATGCCGGCCGTCAGCATCACCTGGCCGCTCTGCTGCGCCACGGCTGAGCCGATGGCCCCCACCAGCGCGTCGGCCGGCGCGGGGGCCAGCACGAGCCCCGGGTTGGTGCAGAACTGGCCCGCGCCCAGCGTCAGAGACCCCACATAACCTGCGGCCAGGCTGTCGAGGTCGCCGGCCGCCGCCCCGGCCAGCACGACCTGGGGATTGATGCTCGACATCTCTGCGTACACCGGGATCGGCTCGGCCCGGGCCGCCGCGGTGGCCATCAGCGCGGTCCCGCCCGCCTGCGACCCGGTGAAGGCGATGGCCTTGATGTCGGGGTGCGCGGCAAGGGCCTGGCCCACCGTGCGGCCCGGCCCGAACAGCAGCGAGTACACCCCGCCGGGCAGGCCGCAAGCCTCCACCGCCTCGGCGATGGCCGATCCGGCCAGTTCGGCCGTCCCCGGGTGGGCGTTGTGGGCCTTGACGATCACCGGGCAGCCCGCAGCCAGCGCGGAGGCGACGTCGCCGCCCGCGGCCGAGAACGCCAGCGGGAAGTTGCTGGGTCCGAACACCGCCACGGGGCCCACTGCGATGTGGCGCTGGCGCACATCGGGCGCGGGCAGCGGTGCCCGGTCGGGCTGGGCCTCGTCGATGCGCACCCCCTGGTGCGAGCCGGCCCGGACCTCGGTGGAGAACAGCCGAATCTGATTGGTAGTGCGTGACAGCTCGCCCTCGAGCCGGGCCAGCGGCAGGCCGCTCTCAGCGTGGGCCCGGGCCACGATCTCGTCGCGGCAGGATTCGAGGTTGGCTGCGACCATCTCCAAGAACGCGGCCCGCTCAGTGGGAGCGGTGTCCCGGAAGGTGTCGAATGCGGCCCTGGCGGCCTCGGCGGCCGCGTCCACGGCCGCCGCCGTGACGAAGGCGAACTCCGGGTCGAGCTCGCGTCCCGAGGCCGGGTCGACGGCCCGCACCGACTCCCCCGAGCCGGCCCCGTCCCAGCCGGCAATGATCGATCGTCCCGTGAGGCTCACGCGTGCACCTTCCTGAGTGTCGCGTGTCAGAACGTATACCCCCTCACGCGATCATCCGGGCTCTGTGCTCGCGGACGCTGGCTTCCCACTGCGGCCACGTGGGCCGTGCCTCCTCGGGAAGCACCACGAAGGGGACGTCGCCGCTCTCAAGGATCCCGTTCTCGACGAACTCTGCCTGCGTGCGCTGCCTGTCATCCAGAGCGGCGCGGGCCGGGGTCGGGATGTACCGGAAGTCGATGCTCCAGCGGCAGAGCCGGGTCGTGTTCTGCTTGCTGGCGTGGACGCACAGGTTGGAGGAGAACAAGGCGCCACCAATCCCAACGGGGACCGGAACCGGGGTGCCGCGAGCCTCGACGTCCTCGGAGATACGGACCTTGCGGTCCTCCCCCCGCACCGCATCCAACAGACCCCAGCGGTGACTGCCGGGAATCACCCAGCAGCACCCGTTCTCAACCGTGGCCCGAACCAGCGGCACCCACACGCTGACCATGTGCAGGTCCGCGGTGCGCTTGGCCACCCCGCCCACCTCGGCCTGGTCGAAGTAGTGGCTGTCCTGGTGCCAGGGAAACGACGCCGTCACGCTGCCCGGGAGCTTCGTGCGCAACGAAGGGCTGGACACAACAGAAACCTCGCCACCGAGCAGCAGACCCACGATGCGAAGGATCCCCGGATTGGTGTACAGGCCGTAGAACTCAGGCCCGAACGTTCCGAACCCCCAGTCCCGCGGCGAGATGCCCTGCTCCTCGCAGATGGCGGCATATCGACGCTCGAACGGCTCGTCCCGGTGCAGAGAGGCCAGATCACCCCTGGCGTGTTGCTCGTGCGCGTACCCGTCGACCTTGGACGCGATGAAGTCACGCATCGGATCGAGGTCCGCGTTGCTGATGATGTCTTCGACCACCACACAACCGTCGCGCCGGTAGCACTCGACGATGTCCTGGTCGCTCATCAACTCCATGTGCCACCCCCTGAGGCGTTGCTCGCATTGGACTGCGCTGCCGGGATGTATATATCATGCATCGCACCGAAGGCAAGGGGGTTAACGCCGGGTGGGTCCTTCCCGACTAGCGTCGCTATCGCGCAAGAATCTGAGCGAGCAGATCATCGACGCGATCCGAGACGCCATAGTCGAAGGCCGTTTCCGATCCGGTGACAAGATCCCCGAAGCCGACTTGGCCGAACAGCTCGGAGTGAGCCGCACCCCCATCCGGGAAGCCTTCAAGCTGCTCGAACAGCAGGGCCTAATCGAGATCCGGCCCAAGAACGGCACGTACGTGGCCAGCATGAACCGGGCCGAGGCCGAGGACGGGCTTCACGTCCGGGCGGCTCTCGAGGTGCTTGCCGTGCGCCAGGCGCTCGAGCGCCTCTCGCAGCCGCAATGGGACCAGCTGTGCGGCCGGTACGACACCATGCTGCAGAACGCCTGGCGCGCCGCGGCGACCAGCGACGCGGTTGCCGGCATCGAGTTCGACATCGCCTGGCACACGCTGCTGGTCGAATCGGCCGGGAACCAGGCTCTGGCCCGAACCTGGTCGATGGCCGGTCTGTCCAATCTCATCTGGTCATTCGAGTTCGATCTCTATCCCCTCGACGATGTTGCCTTCAAGTCGTGGGTGCTTCGACACGTCGAGTTCCTGGACGTGCTGCGCGGCCGAGACCCGGACGCATGCGAGGAAGCCGTTCGCTCTCACATTCTCATAAAGGT
>JAKZWH010000282.1:0-7935 GCA_047515615.1 Acidimicrobiales bacterium
CCTTGTCCTTCATCAGGGCTATGTCCTGGGGCGGGACTCCGGTGATCCAGATGCCCTCTAGGCGCTCGACGTAGCGCACGAAGCGGTACTTGTCCTCGATGCCGTCGGTGCGGCGGGGCCGCACATGGGAGTGGCCGGGCCGGGTGCGCACGTTGATGAAGCTGCACACGTTGCGGGAGAAGGCCAGCTCGATCTCGGCGTCGAGCTCGTCGGTGGCGGTGACGTCCACGGTGTAGGGGACGCCGCAGCCGGCCGCGATGGCGGCCAGGTCCACCCGGCCCGCCGTGGCGGTGGGCCGCCGGCCCTGGCTGCTCCAGCCGATCGACTCGTACACGCCGTTGTCCACCACGAACACCACCAGGTTGTCGGGCTGCTGCTCGCCCATGGCCACCAGCTGGCCCAGCTCCATCAGCACTGAGCCGTCACCGTCTAGGCACACGATCCGGCGGTGGGGCAGGGCCAGCGCCAGGCCAACCGCCATCCCGATTACGTCACCCATCTGACCGAGGTGGGCGCTGCGGTGGTGCTCCTCGGTGTGGTGGGCCCACTCGAAGGAAACGGCCCCGATGTAGGTGGACATGACCAGGCAGTCGGTGGGCAGCCGGCCGGCCAGCCGACCCAGCCACTCGTAGCGGTCCAGGGCCATGCCGCTCAGTCCTCCCCCGCCCAGCCTTCGACCCCGGCGGACACCAGCCGGGCGAACGCGACCTGCATCGGCCATGCCGCTCGATCCTGCCCCGCCCAGCTCTCGACGGCTCGTCCAACGCGCCGCGCCTCGTGGTCCAGGGCCATCGTGCTCAGTCCTCCCAGACGCAGTCGCCGGAGACCAGCACGGCCGCGGGATGGAGCTGGGCCTCGGCTAAGCGCTTGGCCCGCACGATCGACTTGGCCAGATCCTCGACGTGGCGCACAATCAGGTACTTAATCCTCAGCGCATCCAACAGAGGCTCGGCCACGATCCCGTGGGGGATCCCCCAGTGCTCGGTCTCGCCCACGTCGCCCCGATACGAGCACAGCAGCGTGACCGGCACCCCCGTTCCCAGCGAGATGCGGGCGATGTACTCCGAGGCCACTCGCAGCCCGCTGTTCTCCATGATCAGGGCGGGCTTGCGGCCTCCCAGCCAGGCCCCCGCGCAGATCGAGAACCCCACGCCCTCGTTGCACACCGGCACGTAGCGGATGTCGGGGTCGAGCTCGACGCGCTCGTGCAGCGGCCTTTGCCAGCCGTCGGGCAGACCCGACACGAAGTTGATGCCCGCGGCCTTCAGGCCGTCGTGGGCGGCATCGAGCGCGGCCGCGGTCATGGCCACGGTGTCAGCCTCCGGCCGTCGAGGCGGCAGACCGCGGGCCGTGCATCGAAGGGATGTGCACCGGCGGGTAGATCCCAACCCGCAGGGTGACGAGTCGCAGCCAGAACCCTCCGGGCACCAGCAGCACGCAACAAGTCACGGCCAAGGCGTCCCGAGCGCCGGATGCGGCCGCGCCCACCAGCGCCAGCACCAGCGGCAGTGCCGTGCCGGCGGCCACGACGAAGCCGCCGAACAGGCCCCGGTACTGCCCGCGCAGGAGCCGGTCGAGGCTCTCCTTCTTTCCCGGCACAGAGATCCGGGTCAGCAGGTGCTGCACCACCGTTACCAGCAGCGCCGCGGTCAATACAGCCAGCAGCACCATCTGGCCGGCGCTGACCGGCTCGCCTGCGATCACCTCGACCAGCAGCACGACGGCAACCGACATCGCGGCCGATGACAGCAGGAACTGCAGCGGAACTGCGGGCGAGTTCCAGTACGGGATCGAGCGGGGCCGGGCCAGCACCGCTCCGGCGTAGGTCATCACCACCACGGCTGCGACCCCGGCCACGATCTCGAGAGCCAGGCCGCCGCCGTCGCGCCCGTGAGGATCCCAGGCCAGTCCCGAGAACGGCTCGGAGCCGCCGAGGCTCAGAGCGGGCAGCACCAGCAGCCCGCCCACCGTCAGGAAGATCAGATCCGACCAGGCTCCCCAGCTGATCCAGCTGGTACGGACGTTCGCGAAGGCCCGCCAGAACTGCAGGGGACGGCCCAGATCGGCGACGAGGATGGCCCCGCCGACCGCGATGGACACGAAGCTGACCACGTCGACGGTGGGTATTCCGAGCAGGTAGCCGAGGCCGTCGGTGAGGTTGAGGATCCGTCCGGTCAGGAACACTCCCCCACCCAGACCCATCAGCGTGAACCACAGCGCGTGGTTGATGTCCCACACCCTCTGGGTGCGGGCCTCCAGGTTGAACTGGTCCATGAAGACGTTCTGGGGACCGCCGGACCCCCCAGCGTGCGTGCCGGTGGCGGTCACGGGAGCGCCACGTACTGGGTGCTGCACCCGGTCTTGGCGTCGGGCCGCAGCACATCTCCGGGGCCGCGCTCGGTCAGATAGCGGCTGACGTTGCTGTCGGGGTCCTCGAGGTCGCCGAAGATCCGGCACTCCGCCGGGCAGGTGACCACGCAGGCCGGGGTGGCCAGCGGGTGCACCCCCACCTCCAGGCCGTTCTCGATTCCGAAGTCGATCTTGTGGGCGCAGTAGTTGCATTTCGACACGGCCCCGCGCACGTGGCGCTGGTGGGCGTAGCGCTCCGGGAGGCTGGGCTCGGGTTCGGCCGGCGCGCCCGGCACCGACACGGTGCCGCGGTCCTCGAAGAAGTGCAGCGCCCCGTAGGGGCAGGCCGCCATGCACGCCCGCGAGCCGATGCATACGTCCTCATCGGCGATAACAATGCCGTCGTCGCGGCGTGTGAGCGCCCCCGAGGGGCAGGCAGTCACGCACGGTGCGTCCTCGCAGTGGTTGCACAGCACCGGCAGGTAGTTGAGGGTGGCGTCAGGGAACTCGCCCTCCTCCCATTCGATCACCGGCGCGTACCAGGCGTCGAGAGGCGACTGATTCTCGGTCTTGCAGGCCACCGTGCACGCCTGGCAGCCGACGCAGCGGGCCGCGTCGATCACCATCCCCCAGCGGGTCATCGCACACCTCCCGTGCCGGCCCTGGCTCTGCCGGCGCCGGCGCCTCGACGGGAGGACCGGGCTCTCTTGCCCCGGCCGGCGCCTCCCCCGGAAGCCGGGACCGTGCGCACGTCGGCCGCGATGGCGCAGTCGAGGGCGCCCGACACGAAGTCGATGTGCTCGACATCGATGTTCAGCAGCGCGTTGAAGTTCACCTCGTCGCCCCCGCTGCCCTTCGACCAGCCGCCGCCGCAGCCCTGGGTGGCCAGCACCTCGGGATGGACAAGCTGGGTGACCCGCGCGTTGGCTGTCTGGCGCCGTCCCTGCGACGTCTCGATCTCCACCAGGTCTCCGTGGGAAATGCCCCGCGCCGCGGCTGTCTTGGGGTTGATCCACACCGACCTGAGGTCGTTGTGCCGGGTCGACAGCGTGGAGAGGATCGAGTTCTTGTGGGTGTGCGACAAGGCGTGGTTGGGGACCTTCATGTTGGTGACGAACAGGTCGTGGGGCGGGGTCCGCTCATAGGCGGGGCCCGGCTTCCAGTCCGGCACCGGCTGGTAGTCGTCGGTCTCCCACGGAATGCCCAGCTCCTCGACCGTGCGCTCGAGGTCCTCCTTGGTCTGGACCATGAACTCGCAGTAGACCTGCGCCCTGGCGTCGAAGAACGGCCTGGGATACTTCTGCTGCACCGTCTTGTCGGCGGTCCAGAGCCCGTCGCGCAGGTGCCAGTCGAGCCCCTTGTCCTCCCCCAGGGTGTTCTTGAGCCACCGGTCGCAGATCTCGAAGTACGAGTAGTGGCCGTCGGGGTCGAGCTTGTAGGGCTCCCGCAGCTTGGCGATGTTGTTGAACGCCTCGTAGAGGTGGGGCAGCCGCCCGGCTCGCCGGGACAGCTCCAGGTAGATCTGCATGGCGTCCACGAAGGGCTCGCCGGGCACGGGGCCCTCGATGCTCGACGCCACCACCGGCTTGGCCCCGAAAGCCGCATGGGGCGAGTCGCCCGCGGCCAGATGCTGGTAGACGAGGGGCGTCAGCCGCTCCAGGTAGTGAACGTCGGGCAGCACAATGTCGGCCATCATCGTGGTCTCCTCGAAGCGCCGGCTGATGGCGGCGACGAACGGGATCCGCTTTATGAACCGCTCCACGATGTCGGGCGGGCCCGAGCTCTTCATCATGTTGGACTGGAAGTTGATCATCATCGACGGGAAGGGCGGCGACCCGAACAGCTCGGGCTGCTCGGAGTTGAGCAGCGAGAAGACGGTCCCGTAGGGGGCACAGGGCAGCAGCTCCCACATCTCGGTGGTGCGGGGCGGCCCCGTCGGCCGCGGCGGGTACAGGCCCCCGACGCGGCCGCCGCCGATGAACCCCTGCGATATCAGCCCGTCGGGACTGGCAGTGGCGGTGTATTCGAGGTCCTTGACCTTGCCGATGAGCCCCCAAGGGTCGCCCAGCAGCCCGCCGGGAACGTCGATGCCCCCTATCAGCGTGGGCAACAGGATGATGGCCAGACCATTGAGCATCGAGTGCTTGTGGGCGGACAGGCCCCGGTACCAGGCGACGGTGGCGGGGCGGTAGGGCAGCTCGACGCCGTCGATCTCGATCGTCTGGCCGATGCAGGCCGCCTCGCCGAACTCCTTGGCCAGGCGGCGAACGGTGTCGGCCGGCACGGTGGTGATCGACTCCACGTATTCGGGCGTGTACGAGCGCACGTGATCGGCCAGGATCTGGAAGCCGGGGCGGGCCTCGGCGCCGTTCACCTCGTAGACGCCGGTCAGCGCGGCATCGCCGGTGCCGGCGTCGAAGGGCTGGGCACCGTTGCTCTCATCCCACACCAGCGGCTTGCCGCTGGCAGGATCGCGCACGTAGCGGCCGTCGCGGCCCACCAGGTAGGCCGCGTTGGTGAGGTTCTTGAGGAACTCCGCGTCGTAGATGCCCAACTCGTTGATGAGCTGGTCGACCATGCCCAGGATCAGCGCCGCGTCGGTGCCCGGACGGATCGGCACCCACTCGTCGGCCACCGCCGCCGCGGAGGAGCACACCGGATCGATCGACACCATCTGCACGTCGGAGCGGCGCGCCGACAGCGCGTGGGTGGAGTGCATCGTGTCGTAGTGCACGACCGACCCGAACTGGGCGCCAAAGTTGAGGATGTAGCGGCTGTAGATGGGATCGGGGTTGCTCTCGAACGCGTTCTGGTTCATGTAGAGGATGCCGTGCACGTTGTTGCCGCAGAAAATGGCGGCCGACCAGGTCGAGTAGCCCGGCATCCCCAGGCCGGTGACCCACGACGCAGCCAGCGCGCCCCGCAGGTGGAAGATGTCGAAGCTGGTGTAGAGGATCTTCTCGGGGTCATCCGCGATGGTGTCGCGCAGATGCCCGGCGATCTCGTCGAGGGCCTCGTCCCAGCTGATGGGCACCCACCCAGGGTCGACGCCCACGCCCTTTTCGGGGTTGGTGCGCCGCAGCGGGGTGGTGATCCGGTCAGGGTCGGTCAGGCCCTCGAAGCCGGCGTCGCCCTTGGCGCAGGTGCGTCCGTGGTTGTGGGGGTTGTCGGGGTCGCCGAGGATCTTGTCGACCACGTTGTCCTCGTTGACGTGGGCCAGGATCCCGCAGCGGTTCATGCAGATCGTGCAGGCGCTGCGCACCCACCCGTCGCCGAAAGCCGTTCCGGACCGGGCCCCCAGGACTGTCTCCATCGGTTCCTCCTCGATCGCCGCCGCAGTCTCGCGCACACAGACGCGGAGGCTGTAACCGGCTACCTTCAGTGGGCGCGCGGATAGGGCAGAGTGGCGCGGTGAGGCGTGTTGGTTTCCCGCTCTTGTTCGCTGCGCTCACGGGCCGCTCGGGCCACGGCCTCGCTCAGCACCTTGTGGAATCATCGTCTGAACTGCACCTATCCGCTCGGCCTCTCAGCCCTCGGAGGAACCCATGAACAGCCAGCCACACACACGGGCCACGACGGCGATCATCAACGCCGTCGTCTACTGCTGTGACGACGCCTTCAGCTGTCACAACCCCGGTTCGGTGGTCTTCTCCGACGGCGTCATTGCCGCCGTCGGGCCCGCCGGTGAGGTGGAGGTGCCGGATGCGGCCACGGTGATCGACGCCCGAGGCAGGCTGGCGGTGCTGCCCGGCCTGATCGACGCCCACAGCCACTCCAGTCTGCTCAAGGGCTACTCGGAGAACGCCCAGTTGATGGACTGGCTGCCCGAGTACCAGCGCGAGCACCAGGTGCTCACCGAAGACGACGCCTACTTCGGCTACCTGGTGAGCTACATGGAGGCGCTCAAGGGCGGTACGACCGCGGTCATGGACATGTACCGCTTCCCCCACCGGGGCGCCGAGGCGGCCGGCGACCTGGGCATAAGGGCCCACCTGGTGCCGTACGCGGCCGACCATCCAACCAAGCACTTCTTCGAGACTCTGGAGACGAGCGAGCAGCTGATCCGGGACTGCCACAACGACAATGACGGCCGGGTGAAGGTGTGGCTGGGCCTCGAGCACATCACCTACTGCTCCGAGGAAATGTTCCGCCGGGTGGCCGAGCTGGCCGATGCCTACGGGGTGCGCATCCATACCCACACCAGCGAGCAGCGCGAGGAGGTGGACGTGGTCGTTGAGCTCTTCGGCGACCGCCCCGTCCACGTGTTCAACCAGCGGGGCATCCTGCGGCCGGGCACGGTGCTGGCCCACTGCGTCTGGCTCGACGACGCCGAGATCGCGGTGCTGGCCGAGACCGGCACCGGCGTGGCCCACTGCCCGGTGAGCAACATGAAGCTCGCCGGCGGGGCCGCGCCGCTGGAGCGGTTCTGGCAGGAGGGCGTGGTAGTGGGCCTCGGCACCGACGGAGGCATCTCCAACAACTCCGTCAGCATGTGGGAGTGCATGAAGATCGGGTCGCTGCTGCAGAAGGTGACCCGGCTCGACGCCACCGCGGTCAGCGCGGAGGAGGCCGTGAGGATGGCGACCATCGACGGTGCACGCCTGCTCGGGATCGACAGCGAGGTCGGCTCGATCGAGGTCGGCAAGCATGCCGACCTGATCACCGTGGACCTGTGGCAGCCCCACCTGCTGCCGGTTGCATTGGCTGAGGGCCACGACCCGATCCTTTGGAACCTGGTGTTCGCGGGCCGCTCCAGCGACGTTCGAGACGTCTGGGTTAAGGGCCGGGCCTGCGTCTGCGGCGGTGAGATCTGCAGGCTGGACGAATCGGAAGCGCTCGCCGAGATCCACGAGCGCACCGTGGATCTGCTCGCTCGCCGGGAGGGCGTCGCCGCCATCCCGATGGTCGTCGACTAGCCCGCCATCCCTGCCTGAGAACTGGCAGCAAAATGCACGCATACCGCGCAAGGCGCTGCCAATTCAGCTTCTAGGACGGGTGAGAGCGGCCCGCTCGGCTTCGCATTCGGCGCGGGCGAAGCAATCTGCGATGTGGTCGTTCACCAGGCCCATCGACTGCATGAAGGCGTACACGGTGGTCGGTCCCAGGAAGCTCCAACCCCGCCGCTTGAGATCCCTGGCCAAGGCCACGGACTCCGGCGTGGAAGCGGGCAGCGCTTCCTTGCCAGTCGGCGGATCCGGAGAGTCTTGGGGCTCCCAGCTCCAGATGTAGGCGGCCAGCGAGCCGAACTCGTCGATCGCCTCTGAGGCCCGGCACGCGTTGTTGACGGCTGAGACGATCTTGCCCCGGTGGCGCACGATGCCGGCGTCGCCCAGCAGCCGCTCCACGTCTCGGGGCCCGAAGGCGGCCACCGCGTCGATGTCGAAGCCGCAGAAGGCTGCTCGGAAGTTGTCGCGCTTGCGCAGGATCGTCAGCCAGGACAGGCCGGACTGGAACCCTTCCAGGCAAAGTTTCTCGAACAGCCTGCGATCGTCGACTACGGGCCTGCCCCACTCGCGGTCGTGGTAGGCCAGGTAGCCAGCATCCTCGCCGGGCCACCAGCACCTCACCAGCCCGCCGGCACCGGTT
>JAKZWH010000283.1:0-2760 GCA_047515615.1 Acidimicrobiales bacterium
GCTGCGAGCCGTGGGAGGACCTGGCAGTGAAGCTGATGCTGAAGTGGCCCGGCCTGCACTACTCCACCTCGGCGTTCGCCCCCAAGCACTACCCGTCCGCCATCATCGACTACGCCAACACCAGGGGCGCCGGAAAGGTGATCTACGCCGGCTACTTCCCGATGGGCCTGTCGCTGCAGCGCATCATGACCGAGATGCCCAACGTCGGCTTCCGCGACGAGGTCTGGCCCAAGTTCCTACGAGAGAACGCGGCCCGAGTCCTCAAGATCAACTAGCACGACCCTGCGGCGAGGCTTGCCGGATGGTCACGTTCGACGATATTCGGCGGCTGGGGTTGCAGCTGCCTGAGGTGGCCGAGTCGACCTGGTACGGCACGCCGGGGCTGAAGGTTCGCAACAAGGGCTTCTGCCGCCTGTGGGGCGAGCGCGCGCATCGACGCGACCGGGTGCACGACACCGAGGTGCTGGTGTTGTTTTGCGAGCTGGAGATGAAGCCCGTGCTGCTCGAGAACCATCCCGAGGTGCTCTTCACGGTGCCCCACTACGACGGCTACGGCGCCGTGCTCGCCCGGCTCACCGACGCCGAGCTCAATGACGTCGCCGACTGGCTCGAAGACAGCTACCGGCGGGTCGCGCCGGCCACGCTCATCCGCCTGCTCGACGGCCGCTGACCACCGCGGCGGGTCGGACTCGCGGCCGGATCGTTAGATGCGGGTTTCGCGGCCCTGCCAGTACTCGTCCCGCAGGAGGCGCTTGTAGAGCTTGCCCGTCTGGTCTCGGGGCAGTTCCTCGCGGAAGTCCACGGTGCGGGGGCACTTGACCGAGGCGAGGCTGGCCCGGCAATAGTCGACCAACTCGCGCTCAAGCGCGGACGCGGCTTCGTCGCCGGCGGGCATCTCCATGGGCTGGACCACCGCCTTGACCACCTCGCCCAGGTCGTCGTCGGGTACGCCGATCACGGCCACGTCGAGCACCGCGGGGTGCATGGTCAGCAGGTTCTCGGCCTCCTGGGGGTACACGTTCACCCCGCCCGAGATGATCATGTGGGCCTTGCGGTCGGTCAGGTACAGGAACCCGTCGTCGTCCACGCGGCCGATGTCGCCGATGGTGGACCAGCCGTTGGAGAGCCGGGAGTTGTCGGTCTTCTCCTCGTCGAGGTGGTACTCGAAGGTGTTCCCGCCGCTGAAGTACACGACGCCCTCGTCGCCGACTGGCACCTCTTCTCCGGTGACGTCGTCCACGATGTGGACCTCGCAGTTGATCGGGGCTCCCACGCTGCCCTCATGCGCCAGCCACTGCTCGCTGTCGCAGTAGCAGAACCCGTTTCCTTCGGTGCCTGCGTAGTACTCGCTGATCATCGGCCCCCACCACTCGATCATCTGCTGCTTGGCCTCCACCGGGCAGGGAGCGGCCGCGTGCAGCACGCTGGTCAACGACGACACATCGTGGGCCAGCCGCTGCTCATCGGGCAGCTTCAGCATGCGCACGAACATGGTGGGCACCACCTGGGTGTGGGTTACCGAGTGGCGCTCCACCGCGGCCAGGAACTCCGCCGCGTCGAAGCGCTCCATCACCACCGCGGTGGAGCCAACAATCTGGGCGGCCATCGTGAACCGCAAAGGTGCGCCGTGGTACATGGGCGCCGGCGACAAGTACACGGACTCTTCGCTCATGCCGAGCAGCAGCACGCACATCATGGCCACCACCGACTCCGCCTCCTCGATGGGTACCGGCTCGTACGCAGTTAGCACGCCCTTGGGGCGCCCGGTGGTGCCGGAGCTGTAGAGCATGTCGACGCCGGCGACCCGACCATCCAGCGGCTCCGGCGACGCCGCGGCCAGCGCCTCTTCGTAGCTGCCATACCCCTCGATCGCCCCGTCCATCATCAGCTTCAGCTCGACCCTGTCCATCCGGTCGACCAGCGCGGCGGCCTGGGTGGCCTTGTAGCGCGAGGTGATGAAGGCCCGAGCGCCGCTGTTGTCGACGATGTAGGCGATCTCATCGGTGGTCAGGCGGCTGCTGATGGGTGTGTAGATCAGCCCGGCGTAGTACGCGCCCCAGGCCAGCGGCAGGAAGTTGCGGTGGTTCTCCAGGCACCAGGCCACATGGTCACCGGGGACCAGCCCAGCCTCCCGGAACACCCGCGACACCCGGTTGGCCTCGGCGTCGAGCTGGGCGTAGGTGACGGACTCACCCGATCCGGCCATGATCAGGGCCGGCTTGTCGGGATGGGCGGCGGCGTGGGCTCCGGGGTGCATCGGCTTCGACGCTACCCGCACCGACGAGAGTGCCGTACCCGTGATTCCGGGCTCAGACGGTGTAGCCGCCGTCGACGGCGAGGTGCTGGCCGGTGATGTAGCGGGCCCGGTCCGAGGCCAGGAAACACACCGCCTCGGCGATGTCGAAGGCGGTGCCGAAGCTGCGCAACGGGATGTTGGCCCGGGCCGCGTTCAGGGCTCGCTCGTCGAGGTCGCCCGATGCCATGAGGCGCTGGACCATGCCGTCGGTAAGCATCCCGGGACCTACGGTGTTGGCCCTCACCCCGAAGCGGCCCTCCTCTGCGGCCAGTCCCCTCACGGCCGCCTCCACCGCGGCCTTGGGGATGGTGCTGAGCCCGTCACGCACCGGGAACCGTCCGGTGCCGGCGGTGGTCACCGCCACGATGCTGCCCTTGGAGTTGCGCAAATGCGGCAGCGCGGCGTGAGCCGCGGAGAAGAAGCCGGCGGCGTCGGCATCGAGCTGGGCCCGCACGACCGAGGGC
>JAKZWH010000284.1:0-7947 GCA_047515615.1 Acidimicrobiales bacterium
CCCCTCCGGGACTTGACCCCGGCCCTCCCATGCGACAATATGTCAATAACTGCTCACATATAGGAGGGCCTTGTCATGAGGACAGTATCGGACTCCCGCTCGCGGTCTCGCTTGTGGCTCGCAGCCTCGCTGGTCGCGTTGCTTTCGCTGGTCGTCGCGGCCTGCGGGGACGGCGACGACGCGGGTACCCCGGCCGCTCCCTCGGAGCCGGCCGCAACCGACTCTGGCGCCGCCGAACCGGACGACTCGGAGGAGACGCCCGAGCCGGAGACCACCGCGGCGCCCGTCGAGCCGGGGCCCGACGAGCCGGAGACCACCGAGGCTCCGGCACCTCAAGAGACCGAGGCGCCTGACGAGCCGGAGCCCGTCGAGACCGAAGAGCCGCAAGAGCCGGCCGCACCGTCGGGTGAGCCGGTGCGGATCGGGATCCTGTTCTCCAACAGCGGCCCGGCCGGGATCTTCGGACCTCCCACGGCCAACATCGCCGAGATGATCGAAGAGGACATCACCGCCGCCGGAGGGATCAACGGCCGTCCCGTGGAGACCTTCCTCGCCGACGACGCAACCGACCCCGCGGTCGGTCGCCAGGCCATGGAGCAGCTGATCGACTCCGACAACGTCGACGTGGTCCTCGGCACCCACTCCAGCGCCACACGCCAAGCGGCCAAGCCGCTCGCGGAGGACGCCAACGTTCTCTACATCTACGCGGCCCTCTATGAGGGCGGCGAGTGCTCGTCGGTGATGTTCAACACCGGCGAGGTGCCGAGCCAGCAGCTGGCCCCGGTCATCCCGTGGATGATGGAGCAGACCGGCGGACAGAGGTGGTTCCTGCTCGGCAACGACTATGTGTGGCCCCGGCGCAGCTTCGAGCTGGCCCGCCAGTACATCGAAGACGCCGGCGGCGAAGTGGTCGGCGAGGAGTACGTCCCGCTGGGCACCCAGGACTTCTCGTCGGTGGCACAGACGATCGCGGGCTCGGGCGCGGACCTGATCTTCCCCGCGCTCGTCGGCGGCGACGCCATCGCCTTCGAGACCCAGGCCGTGGACTTCGGCATCGGCCAGGACGCCATCCCGCGCCTCGCCAACATCTACGAGGAGAACGTCTTGGGAGCGATGGGGCCGGCGGTCACCGCGGGCATGCGAGTCACCATGGGCTACTTCAAGGAGGTGGACAACGCCCTCAACACCGACTTCGTGAGCCGCTATTACGAGCGCTTCGGTGCCGATGCCCCGCCCCATGCCACCTTCAGCTCCCACATCTACGACGCCGCGCTGCTGTACGCGGCCGCGGCCAACGCAGCCGGCACAACCGACACGGCCGCGGTGGCAGCCGCCATGGAGGGACTGTCGCTCGCCACACCCACCGGCGACATCGCCATCACCGACAGCCGCCACCTGGCACAGCCCATCTATGTGGCCGAGATCCAGTCCGACGGTTCGCAGCTGATCGTGCAGTCGTTCGCCTCGGTGGAGCCCGACGAGACCTGCAACCCGGCCTAGACGCCAGCGCGTCCATCGACCCGACCGTTCGTCGGCAAGCCGGTGCGGGCGGCCAGACCCTCCGTCGCCCGCACCGGCTCAGCCCCTGAACGTCGCACGGACCGGAGCCCCAGCCATTGGACGCTCTGACACTCGAACTGCTCAACGGCATCAGCCTCTTCGCCATCCTGGCCATCGTCGCGCTCGGGCTCGGGATCGTCTTCGGCCTGATGGGCGTCATCAACCTCGCCCACGGCGAGTTCGTGATGATCGGCGCCTACGTGGCCTACGTGGTGCATGCCAACGGGTTGAACCACTGGCTGGCCGTGCCGCTGGCTGCGGCGGTGCTGTTCGTGCTGGGCGTGATCATCGAGGCAGGCCTGATCCGGCGCATCCACCGCCAGCCGGAACTGACGATCCTGGCCACCTTCGGGCTGTCAGTGTGCCTCCGCCAGATCGCGGAGCTCGTGTTCAGCAAGGACTTCCGCAGCGTCCCGAATCCGGTGCCCGGCGCGACCGAGGCCTTCGGCGTCCTGTTCCCCACCTACCGCTACCTGTTGATCGGGATAGCGGTCGTGGTCGTGGTGGCGACTCTGCTCGCGTTCACGAAGTCGCGCTTCGGCCTAGTGGTGCGAGCCATCGTCGCTGATCGAGACCTCGCCGAATCAGCCGGCATCCGCACCGGCATCGCCAACCTGTGCGCCTTCGGCGTCGGCGCGGCCACCGCGGGAATGGCGGGAGCCCTGGTGGCCCCGCTCGGGGCGGTGGAGCCACAGGCCGGCCTCGCCTACCTTCCCGGCGCCTTCCTGGTGGTAATTGTCGGCGGCTACAACCGGCTCTGGGGCGTGGCGGCCGGAGCCGTCGCCGTGGCCGCGGTCCAAACGGGCGTCATCCACTTCTACAACGCGGTGTGGGCCCAGATCGCATCGCTGGCCCTGGCGGTGCTGGTCCTGCAGTTCCGCCGGCCCATCCCGGCGGGAGCGATCGCGTGAGACGGCCGCTCGGCTTCGGCGGAGCTGCGGCTGGGGCTGCGGCTGCGGCCAGCCTGACGCTTGGCGAGTTCCGGGCGGGCCAGCTGTCGCTGTTCCTTACCCTGGCCGTGCTTGCCGTGAGCCTCGACCTGGTCTGGGGCTACTGCGGGATCCTCTCGCTGGGCCAGTTGCTGCCCTTCGGGATAGCGGCCTACACCACCGCGCGGGTCGCGACTGCGGCGCCGTCACTGAGCCTGCCCGGGCTGCTGCTGGCGGCCGCGGTGGGCGCGGCCGTCGCGTACGGAGTGGGCATCGCCGCGTTCCGGCGACGTCCCACGCCGGTGGTGGTCGGACTGCTGACCCTGGTGCTGTCGCTCACGCTGGAGCAGATCGCGAAGCAATGGCGCGACGTGACCGGCGGGTTCAACGGCCTAACCGACGTGCCCCGCATCACCGTGTTCGGGTCAGAGTTCCCCGACCGCGCCCAGGACCTGTTCATCTCAGTGGTGGCCGTAGCCGTCATCACTGCGGTCGGGCTGCTGGTGACACGTCCCGTGGGCGCCGTGCTCATCGGGATACGCGACAACGAGCGCCGCACCGAGGCGCTCGGCTATGACACCGTCGCCGTCAAGGTCTGGATCTTCACCATCGGAGGCGCAGTGGCCGGCATCGCGGGCGCGCTCTACGTGCACCGGACCGGCTTCGTGTCCCCGCAGATCTTCGGCTTCGCCCTCGCGACCAACGTGGTGCTGTGGACCCTGGTGGGCGGGCGGGGAACGATAGTCGGACCGGTCCTGGGCTCATTGGCGATCAACTTCGCCTCGGCCACCCTCGCCGACGTCTGGCTGCAGTACTGGACCCTCGCCACCGGGGTGATCTTCGTGGCGGCGGTGGCGCTCATTCCCGAAGGGCTTGTCCCCAGCGTGCTGCGTATGGCGGGCCGCCCCGCCCGGCGCAGTCAGCGCCCCACGCTCGTCCCGACCGCATCCGGCGATGCCGCCAGCGATCAAGCCGCGATCTTCGATGCCACCGGCATAGCCAAGAGCTTCGGGTTCTTCCGGGTGCTCGACGGCGTGACACTCACCATGGACGAGCCCGAGCTGCGCTGCCTGATCGGTCCCAACGGCGCCGGCAAGTCCACCCTGCTGGACATTCTCTGCGGCCAGCAGGACTGCGAAGAGGGCTCCATCGCCATGCTCGGGCGAGACTGCAAGGGACTGCGGGCGTGGGAGTTCGCTCGCCACGGCGTCAGCCGCAAGTTCCAGTCTCCCCAAGTCATCGGTTCTCTGTCGGTGGCCGAGAACGTGGCGGTGGCGGCCTGGGGCGCGGCGCCGTCACCATGGGGGCTCACGCGCCGTGCCTGGAAGGCGGACGTTCCGCAAGTGTCGCTGCGGATCCTCGATCGCACCGGTCTCGACGAACTCCGAGATTCGCCCGCGGGCGGTCTCTCCCACGGCGACAAGCAGTGGCTGGAGATCGCCATGGCGATGGCGGGACGCTGCCGCGTCCTGCTGCTGGACGAACCGACGGCCGGCATGACCGTCTCTGAGAGTCTGGCCGCGGCCGAGCTCCTGCGAGAGCTTCACCGCGACTATCGCCTGCCCATCCTGATCGTCGAGCACGACATGGCCTTCATCCGCGCCGTCGCGGATCGGGTGACCGTGCTGGCCCGGGGCTCTGTGCTGGCCGACGGCACCGTGGCTGAAGTCGAGAACGCCCCCGAAGTCATCGCCGTGTACGGCGGAGTCGCACAGTGACCCGCCTGGAAGCCGCGGACCTGCGCTCTGGGTACGGCACGGTGCCGGTTCTTCACGGTGTGAGCCTGGCGGTGTCGAGCGGCGAGATCGTTGCGGTGGTCGGACGCAACGGAGCGGGCAAGACGACACTGGTGAAGACCGTCCTCGGGGTGCTGCGGGCCACCGGAGGACAGCTCTTCCTAGACGGCGTCGACATAACACGGTTGCCGCCGTCGAGGCGGGCCCGGGCCGGGCTTCGCGCCACCTTCCAGGAGCGGGCCCTGTTCGGGGACCTGTCGGTCAGCGACAACCTCCGTCTCAACGGCTTCGGTTCCGAGAGCCACGATCGGGTGCTCTCCATGTTCGGCACCGCGCTGTCGGGGCGAGGATCCCAGCGGGCCGCGACGCTGTCGGGCGGCGAGCAGAAGATGCTCGCCGCGGCCATCGCGTTGGCCACGACCGCTCCGCTGCTGGTGATGGACGAGCCGACCGAGGGCTTGCAGCCCTCCAATGTGGCCCTACTGGGCGATCACATCGAGTCGGCGAGGGACGCCGGTCGGGGGGTGCTGCTCATCGAGCAGCACCTGGAGCTGGCCAGAAGGCTCGCCGACCGGTTCATCGTTCTCGAGAAGGGCGAAGTCGTCGACAGCGGATCCGCGGCCGACCCCGGTCTCGCCACCCGAGTCGCCCGGCGTCTGGCGATCTGAGAAGAAAGGCAGAAAACCCATGACCGACTTGACACAGATGAGCCTCGTCGAGGCCGCTGAAGCTGTGAGGTCCAAGACAGTGACCGCGTCCGACCTGCTTGAGGCGTGCCTGACGCGCATCGAGCAGACCGAGCCATCCATCGCAGCGTTCGCGTCGGTGCAGGCGGAGGCGGCCCGTGCCGAGGCGGCCCGGCTCGACGAGCGCGAGGAGCTCGGCCCGCTGCACGGCGTGCCGATCGCACTCAAGGACCTGTTCTTCACTCAGGGCGTCCCAACAGAAGCGAACTGCGCCGCCCTCAAGGGATTCACACCAGAGCGCGACGCCACGGTTGTGAGCCGGCTGCGCGGCGCGGGCGCCGTGATCGTCGGCAAGACCAATACCCACGAGTTGGCCTACGGGGTGTCATGCCCGGCGTCGCGCAATCCATGGAATCCGCAGAGGATGACCGGCGGATCCTCGGGGGGCAGCGCAGCCAGCCTGGCCGCGCGACAGGTGTTCGCAGCGCTGGGCACCGACACGGGGGGATCGGTGCGGATCCCGTCCAACTACTGCGGAACGACCGGCATCAAGACCACCAGGGACGCGGTGCCCCGAGACGGCGTCCACCTGATCTCGTGGACCTACGACACCGTCGGCCCGATGGCCCGCACCGCCGCGGACTGCCGGGTACTGCTCGATGTCATCGCCGGACCCTCCCGGCTGGATCCGTATTCGAGCAGGACGCCGCTAGCGCCCGCCGAAGCGCCCGACGCTCTCGTGCTGGGCGTTCCCGACGAAGGCTTCTTCGAGGGCTTCGACACCGACCCCGAAGTTTGGGCGGTGATGGACGAGGCCACCGACGTCCTCGGATCCATCGTCGCCGAGGTGCGCACCGTGCGGGTGCCCAACACCGCCGAGCACTTCGACGCAGGCGCCGCCATCGTGTTCGCCGAATCGGCTGCGATCCTCCAGGAGCTGCGGGCGTCCAGCAACGAACTGATCGGCGAGGAGCCCCGGGCGATCATGGAATCCGGAGCCGCCATACCGGGCACCGCCCTGGCCGCCGCCCAAGCCCAGAGAGTGTCCTTCGAGCGCGCCTACCTCGACGTCTTCGACGACCAGGGCGTCGATCTGATCGTGGCGCCGGTCAACCCCAACCAGGTGCTCGACCACGCCGCGGTCGAACTCGGCGGCGTCCCCCTGATCCCTGCCACAACCCAGTTCACGTTCCCCGTCAACGGCGCGGGCCTGCCCGCGATCGCCCTGCCCGGAGGCTTCGCCGCCGACGGCCTGCCCATCGGCTTCCAACTCATCGGACGGCCCTTCACCGAGCGCACCCTCGCCGCGGTGGGCGAGGCCTTCCAACACCTGACCGACCACCATGCCCAGGCCCCCCGCCTGTAGCGGCGTGCGCACCAAGCGATGACCGCCGCGCCGCCAAAGAGCTCCGAGGAGGCGAAGCGGTCCACCGGGCGCGCCGACTGGTCGACCTGGCCTGCCTACGACGCCGCCGCCTGTGGCCTCGAGAACTACTGGTATCCGGTGCTGTGGTCCACCGAGGTGGCCGACTCGCCGGTCGCCAGGCGCATCTGCGGGCACAGCATCGTGCTGCTACGCGGCCCCGACGGAACCGCGTACGCGTTGCACGACCGCTGCCTGCATCGAGGAGTCAGGCTCAGCCAAGGCACCCAGGAGTTCCCAGGCACCGTGTCGTGCCCCTACCACGGATGGACCTACCGGCTCAGCGACGGCGAGCTGGTCGCGGTGATCACCGACGGCCCCGACTCGCCCATGTGCGGTAAGGCCGCGGTGCGCACCTACCCGACCGCGGAGGCCATGGGGCTCGTGTGGGTGTTCGTGGGCGCCGCCGAGCCCCATCCACTCACAGAGCAGCTGCCCGAGGAGCTGGCCGACCCCCCGCCGTACGCGGTCGGCGGGCGCATCGAGGACCGTGACGGCGACTGGCGCCTGTTCGCCGAGAACGGGTTCGACGAGGGCCACGCCAAGTACCTGCACCGCACATCGTGGTGGAGGACCTTCAAGGTCATGCCGACCTGGAACAAGATCCACATCGAACGCCACGGGCGGTGGCTGTACCGCGTGGAGGACGAGCGCCACTGGGAGGCCGACTTCCCGGGCCTCGGCACCTGGTCCAACCACCGCTGGTGGAAGATCAAGCCCGAGCAGCGCCAGGGCTCCATGCTCGGCAACACCGGAGGAGCCCGGCGCAACGATCCGTACATCCTGGCCCAGGAGTTCCCCGGCTTCGCCTCCCTGACGGTTCCCGGCGTGCTTCGGATCGCCTACCCGCAGTTCATCCACTACGAGTTCTACGTCCCGATCGAGGCCGGCCGCACCAAGTACGTGGGCGTCATGGTCCAGTTCAAGACCGGGCTGGCCAGAGCGTTGTTCTACTTCAAGTATCTGGCCGGGATCAGGTGGCTGTTCCACGGGCAGTTCTCGGCCCAGGACCACTGGATGGTGGCCGAGACCGACGCGCCGCCCGAGCGGCTGTACCGGCCCGACACCTCGCTCATTGAATGGCGCCGACTGGTTGAGGAGGCGGCCGGCCGTGATCGGTCCTGAGCCAGCCGGACGGATGGTTGACGCCGGCGGCGTCGCGTACCACGTGATCACCCTGGGCGACACCGGGCCCCCGACCGTGTTCCTGCACGGCGGCGGGCCGGGCTGCACCGCCTGGACCGACTTCGCAGCGGTGGCCCCGCGGTTCGCGGCCGACCGGGTGTGCCACCTGGTCGACCTGCTCCAGTACGGCAAGTCCGAGAAGTGCACCATCCGAGGCCCCATGTGGGACTTCCACGCCCGCACGATCTCGGACCTGCTCGCTGCATTGCAGACATCCCGGGCGGACTTCGTGTGCAACTCCTGGGGCGGATCGATCGCCTTGAACCTGGCCGCCAAGCACCCGCACAACGTCCGCTCGCTGGTGGTGACCGGCTCGATGCCGGTGTTCAGAGGCCCGCTCGCCCCCCTGCCCGAGCGCGGGCGGCGGGGCCGCCGAGCCCGCGACGCCTACTTCGGCGGCGAGGGCCCCACCGAGGCGAAGATGCGGG
>JAKZWH010000285.1:0-7481 GCA_047515615.1 Acidimicrobiales bacterium
GCTGCAACCGGGCCGGCCGTAGCCGCCACCGCGACCGCGAGCAGCAGCCCGAGGGCGCTCAGGCGGCGCCGACGGAGCGAGGGGAGGTGGCGGCAGGAGGATCTCACGGTCATGGTGTTGTCACCGCCCGCCAAGAACCCTCAAGAAGCTATCAGCACGATCCGGGAGGGCCGCGGCAAGGGCTGAGCCCCCTGCCAGCGTCTGAATGCGTTTCCTTGTCGTATCGACAAGAGAACGCGACGATTCCACCCGGCGGGGCGTCAGTGGCGGTAGGGGATCGGCATCGACGCGCTCGGGGGCGGCGTCGTCTTGATGTCCGGGGGCGGCGCGTTCCACTCCGGGTACTTGCGCACCGCGTTGGCCCGGTATTTCTCGGTGGAGTGGACCCTGTCGGGATCAAACTCGGGGATCACCCGGTCGCCGAAGATCTCGATCATCTCGAGGATCTCCTCGTACTCGAAGCCCTCGTTGGGCAGGCCGAACACCAACTGGTCGGTGCCCACCGCCACGTAGGACTTCTCCAGCTGCTCGCAGACCTCCTCGGGCGTTCCGCACAGCATGTAGCCGGCGTCGATGGCGAAGTCGAGGGTGGCCTCGTCGGGCAGCCCCAGCGGCGGCTCCGGCCAGGTGGGGGAGCCCTCGCGCTTGGGGATGGTGTCGTGATAGAGGCACACCATCGAGTACAGGTAGCCCCGGCCGTTCATCAGGGCGATCTCCCGGGCCCGGTCGCGGTCCTCCAGGCAGATCAGGGAGTTGGTCATCATCACGTTGTCGTTCATGTACGAGCCGTGGGGCTCGGCGCACCCCGCGATGGCCTCCTTGTAGCTGTCGATGCGGCCCTTCAGTGCGGCGGCGGGCTCGAAGTTGAAGGCGATAGCGCCGATGCCCATCTGCCCGGCGGTGGCGAAGGTGGCCGGGTTGCCGCAGGCCACCCACAGGGGCGGGTGGGTGCCGTTGAGGGGCTTGGGGAGGACGTTGTGGTTGGGCGGCACCTGGAAGTGCTCGCCCTCGTAGGAGTAGTCCCGCTGGGCCCACATGCGGGGGATCTCGGCGATGGCCTCGTTCCACATCGCCTTGGTCTCGGAGGTGAGCGTGCCGTTGAACGCAGCCACCTCGTGGCTGCCCGCGCCCCGCCCGGTGCCGAACTCGAAGCGGCCCTCGCAGAAGTGGTCGAGCATGGCGGCCCGCTCCGCGATGCGCACCGGGTGCTCTTTGGTGGTGGGCAGGCTGGTGATGGCCGTGCCCAGATGGATGTAGTCGGTCTGCGCGGCGATCCAGCCGATCATCACCTCGGGAGCGGACATGTGGCTGTACTCGGTGAGGCAGTGGTGCTCCCCGAACCAGGCGAACTTCCAATTGTGCTTGTCGGCCAGGATCGGGTACGACGCCTCGCGCATCAACATGAGGTGTTCGTGCTCGGGGACGTGCGCCGACGGCCCGGGGATGTAACCGTTCTGGAAGATCCCGAACTCCATGAACGCTCCCTTCCGATGGTGGGCAGACACAAGCGGCTGTCGTGGCCGAGGCTAACGGACTGCAGCCCCGCTAGTGGCCGGCCCGGCGGGGTCGAGGATGCCCCGGCTGCAGCGCTGAGGGGGCGATCGGCCCTGTTAGGGTCGATGGGGTGAGCCGTTGGTGGGAGATCGGCGGGGCGGCCCAAAGTGACGTCTACGACGACCGCTGGTGTCGCATGGAGGCCAGGGGCGAGTGGGTCCACGGCGAGGCCGACCTGGTGTGCTGGTTCGAGCCGGGCTCGGTGCTGGACGCGGGCTGCGGAACGGGCCGAGTCGCTATCGAGCTCGACCGCCGCGGCATCGATGTCGTGGGTGTGGACGTCGACGCACACATGCTGGAGGAAGCCCGCAGCAAGGCCCCGCGTGTTCTATGGATGATGGGCGATCTCGCGGACGTGGAGGTCGCCGGGCCGGGCGCGGCCATGGCCGGGCGGGAGTTCGATCTGGTCGTGATGGCGGGAAACGTGATGGTGTTTGTGGAGGTCGGCACCGAGGCGGCGGTGGTGGCCAACATGGCCAGGCACCTGGCTCCTGGCGGCCGGCTCGTGTCCGGCTTCCGCATGGGGTTCACGCCGCTGACATTCGCCGACTACGACCGGTTCGCCGCCGCCGCCGGCCTGGAGCTGGAGCACCGCTGGACGACCTGGGACCGCGAGCCCTACGACGGCGGCAGCTACGCGGTGACGGTGCACCGCCGGCCGTCAGCCGCGTGACAGCCACGGCGGACGACCACGCCCTGGCGACGCGACTGGCCCACGACACCGGGCAGCTGCTGCTCGACCTGCTGGACGACCCGTCGGCGCCCAAGGGCTGGGGGCTGGAGACCGCGGGCGACCGGCAGGCACACGAGTTCCTCGCCGAAGAACTGCGCCGTCACCGGCCCGATGACGCTGTGCTGTCCGAGGAGGGTCGAGACGACGGGCGGCGCTTGGACGCTGAACGGGTCTGGATCATCGACCCGCTCGACGGCTCCAGCGACTTCGGCGTGTCCGGGGCATGGGCGGTGCACGTGGCGCTGTGCCGGCGCGGGGTGCCCACCGCCGCGGCGGTGGCCGTGCCCGCCTGGAACTCGACGTTCGCCACCGATCCGCCGCCGCCGCCGACCATGTGCCGCGTTGGGCGTCGCAGGGTGGTGGTGGCCAGGTCCCGGGGTCACATCGACGGCCGCAGGCTGACCCAGCGCCTGGACGCCGAGGTGCTGGCCATGGGCTCGGCCGGGGTCAAAGCGATGGCGGTGGTGCGCGGAGAGATGGACGCCTATGTGCATGCGGGCGGGCTCTACGAGTGGGACACGTGCGCCCCCGCGGCGGTGGCGCTCGCAGCGGGACTGCACGTCTCGTGCCCCGAAGGCGCGCCGCTGCGGTTCAACAACCCGAACCCGCACACGCCCGGGCTCGTCATCTGCCGCCCCGACTTCGCTGAGGAGCTGCTCGAAGCCCTTGCTCCGGTCACCCGTCGGCGGCGAGCCTCAGCGCGCCGGGCACAGCCTCCAGCCTGATCGGTACCGTCCCGATCGCCTCGCCGTCGCCGACGAGTTCCATGGGCTCGCCCTCGATGGCAACGGTGCGTCCTCGCAGCATGTGCACATGAGGGTGGCCCACATGGCCTCCGTCGAACACCTTCGGCAGCAGGCGCAGCATGGTGATGCGGCTCGCGGGGCCGACCACCGCGACGTCCAGCAGTCCGTCGCACGGGTCTGCGTCGGGGCAGATCGCCATGCCACCGCCGAACGTCGGCGTGTTGGCCACCGCGTAGAGGGCGCTGCGGTATTCGTGCCGCTGCCCATCGACGGTGACGGCGAGCCTGCGGTGGCGCAGGCCTGGCATGGTGAGAAGAGTGGCCACTGTGTAGCGACTCGGACCCTTGGGGAAGCGCAGCCGGTCCGCCCGGACGTTGACATCCACACTGAACCCGCCGGTCACGTTGAACGTCACCCACCTCTGACGGTCGGTGCTGATGGCGTCCACGGGCCGGGACGGGCCCAGGGCCCTGGCCGCGGCCTCCTCGACGCTGGCGCCGAACAGGCCGAAGGCCCGGGCGAAGTCGTTGCCGGTTCCTACCGGCACTATTCCGAGGATGGCGCCGGTCCCGGCCGCTCCCTGGACGGCCAGGTGCACCGTTCCGTCGCCCCCCACGGCAATGAGCCGCTCGGCGCCGGCTTTCACCGCGGCCCGGGCCGCAGCCGCCGACTCCTCCGCGGAGGCCCCGCTGATGTCAACCGGTGTGTGGCCGGCCTGCTCGATCACCCGGCGAACGATCGGGGCCGCCGCAGCCGCGCGGCCCCTGCCTCCCCGGGGGCTGACGAGAAGATGGACCTCGGCCACGGCGATTGGTCTAGCACCCGGCCGATTCCCGCGCCCGCCACGGGCCGTCCCTACAAGCCCAGGAAGCCTCCGCCGTCGGCCACGATGGTCTGGCCGGTGATGTAGCGGGCGCGGTCGGATGCCAGGAACACCGCCACCGGTCCGATGTCGGCGGCAGCGTCGCCCAAACGCCCCAGCGGGGTGCGGGCCACGAGGCGCGTCTCCAACGCGGGACTGGCGGCCACGGCGGCGTCCATGGCCGGCGTGCGGGCAACCGGCGCGATGGCGTTCACCCGCACGCCTTGGGGGCCCCACTCCCGGGCCAGGCTCTTGAGGATCCCGCGCTGGGCCGCCTTCACCGTGGCGTACACGGGCAGGTTGGCGGATCCCTCCACACCGGCGGGCGACGTGAGCAGGATCATGGTGCCGGGCCTGCGGCGGAGGTGCGCCAGCGAGGCCCGCGCACACCGGAAGGCCGCGGTGGTGGAGGTGGCAATCTGGGCACGGATCGTATCGCTGCCGGTGAGCTGCACAGGACCGGACGGGCCCGGAGGCGACACCGCGTTGTGGACCATCACGTCGAGCCCGCCGAAGCGTTCGACGGCCTCGGCTACCGCGGCCTGGACTTCGCCGGGGGCGGTCACGTCGCAGCGCACGAAGACGGCTTCGTTCCCGGCGGCCCGGATCGACTCGGCGACGGGCTCGCCGGTGGCCGCCCGCCGGGTGGCGATCACCACCGCGGCGCCGGCGTCGGCCAGCGCTCGAGCGATGCCGGCGCCGACACCCTGGCCGGCACCGGTCACCAACGCGACCTGGCCGTCGAGCACTCGGCTGGCCGGTTCCGGGGTCATCCGGCCATCCAGGCGCCGCCATCCATCACCAGCGACGCTCCGGTAAGGCCCGTAGTGGCGGGGCCGGCGAGGCTGTCGATCACCGCGGCGATCTCGGCCACCGAGGGCAGCCGGCCCAGCGCGGGATCGTGCAGGGCGTTGGCCTCGACTGCCGAGGCTGCGTGCTCGGGGGCCAGGAACATGGACGGGTGAAGGGTCACCGCGTGCGCCCTGATGCCGGCGGCCCCCCAGCCGCGGGCCAGAGAGCGGGCCAGGATCCGCAGGCCCTCGGCCAGCCCGGCCAGCGCCGAGAAGCTGGCCGCACCGGCGGCACCGACCAGCGGCACGCAGAAGACGATCGTCCCGTGCCGGGCCGCCAGGTGACGGTATGCGCCGCGGGCCAGGCGGATGCCGGCCTCCAGCGGCGCGTCGCAGGCGGCAGCCCAATCATCTTCGGTCATCTCGTCGATGCGTGCCGGGGTCCGGCTGTGTTCCGGATACAGGGCATGCACCACCAGGTCGAGGCCGTCCACCGGGCCGCCGCCGGGGCGGCTCAGCCGGTCCACGAAGCCGTCATCCACATCGTGGGCTTGCGGCGCGACCAACAGCACGTTCCCAGACAATTCGGCGGCGAGAGCCGCGCCGGGGTGACCCCCGCCGAAGACGAGAACGTCCCGGCTCACGCTCCGAAGCCTCGGCGACGGGCCGCGATCCGCTCTCTCATCTCGACCGCGCTCCACGCCCCGGCCCCGCCGACCGCCACGGTACCCAGCACCCACAGCCACGCTGCGAGCGACGGTACGTCCAGCTGGAAGAACTCCCGGAGGAGCGGCCAGGCCATCGCCACCCCGTAGGACGCGGCCATGGCGGCGGCGAGACCCACCTTCCAAGTCCGCAGCGGGCGGCTGATGAGCAGCAGTATCACCAGGCCGATGCCCAGCAGCGTCATGGTGGCCGACGTGCGGGCCTCGTCAAGGCTGACGCCGTCGAGGCGGCGCACGATCTCATACAGGGCGAACGTCGCGGCCCCGGCCACCGCGCCCGCCGGCAGCGAGAAGCGCAGCACCCGGCCCAGGAAGCCGGGCCTGACCAGCCGGTGGTCGGGGGCTAGGGCCAGGAAGAATCCGGGAACGCCGACAGAGAACGTGCCGATCAGCGTCAGATGGCGGGGCAGGAACGGGAACGGCGAGCCGGCCACACCGATCAGCACGGTGAGCAGCACCGCGTAGGCCGCCTTGGTGATGAACAGGTTCGCGACCCGCTCGATGTTGTTGATCACCCGGCGGCCCTCGGCCAGCACGCGAGGGAGCGTCGCGAATCGATTGTCCAGCAGCACGAGCTGGGCCACGGCTCTGGCCGCGGAGGACCCGGTGCCCATAGCGATGCCCATGTCGGCGTCCTTGAGGGCGAGCACGTCGTTGACGCCATCGCCGGTCATGGCCACCGTGCGCCCTCGGGACTGCAGGGCATGCACCATGGCCCGCTTCTGGTGCGGGTCGACCCGCCCGAACACGGTGATCGACTCCAGCGCGTCGGCCAGTTCGTCGGGATCGTCGGGAAGCAGGCGGGCATCGAATGCGGGCACATGCAGCCGGCCCGGGACGCCGGCCCCATCCTCGGCGTCGCCCTCTGGATCGCCGGTGATGCCGGCTCGGTGGGCGACCGCGGCCACGGTGGCCGGGTGGTCGCCCGAGAGGACTTTCAGGTCGACGCCCTGATCGCGGAAGTAGGCGAAGATCTCCGCAGCGTCGGAGCGGATCGTGTCGCCGAGATACACCAGGCAGACCGGCTCCCGGTCCTCGGGCAGGCTGTCGTCGGAGGGCTCGGGAACCTCGGAGCGGGTCACCGCCAGCACCCTGTCGCCGTCGGCGGAGGCGGCCGCGGCCTTGGCCCGGGCTGCGTCGCTCGCGTCGCCGGCCCCCAGCAGCACGTCGGGTGCGCCAAGGTGATAGGTGCCCCGACCCTCGAAACTGGCCGCGGCCCACTTGCGGGACGACGAGAACGGCACGCTGCGGCGCAGGTCCCATCCGTCGGGTCGGCCGCCGACCGCGGCGGCGACGGCGGCCAGGGTGGCATTGGGGGCCGGGTCGGCCGCGGCCAGCGCGGCCAGCGCCTCGGTTGCGTCGGACCCGGTGGCCGAGCCGAGCGGCTCCGCGTGCCCGAATGAGATCTCCCCGGTGGTGATGGTCCCCGTCTTGTCGAGGCACAGCGTGTCCGCCCTCGCCAGCAGCTCCACCGACGCCAGCTCCTTGGCCAGCGCCTGACGGCGGGCCAGGGCGATGACTCCAGTGATGAACGCCAGGCTGGTCAGCAGCACCAGGCCGTCGGGCACCATGGCCACCGCCGCGGCGACCGTGCCCCGCAGGGCCTCCTGCCAGCGGTCCTCGGTTGCCAGCAGCCGGGCTAGCAGCAGCACCGTCGCCAGCGGGATGATCCATGTGAGGCGGCGCAGGATCACATTGACTCCGCCCTTGAGTTCGCTTCCGGCCAGCTTGAACTGGCGGGCCTGATCCGACAGCCGGGCCGCGTAGGACTCGGCGCCGATGGCGGTGGCCCGGTACCAGCCCGCGCCCGCGCTCACGAAAGACCCCGACATGACGCCGTCGCCAGGGGTCTTGTAGACGGGGTCGCTCTCGCCGGTCAGCAGTGACTCGTCGACTTCGAGGCCCCGGGCCGCCACCACCTCGCCGTCGACCACCACCTGGTCGCCGGGCTGCAGTTCCAGAATGTCGTCGGCCACCACTTCGCTGGTGCCCACCTGGCGCATTTGTCCCTCGCGCACCACCCGGGCCCGAGGCGCCGACAGCACGGCCAACCGGTGCAGGGTGCGGCGG
>JAKZWH010000286.1:0-10282 GCA_047515615.1 Acidimicrobiales bacterium
TCGGGCATCCGTTCAACCCCGTGTATCTGCTGCCCCTGGTGGAGGTGGTGCCCGGCGAGGCCACCAGCACCGAGACCGTCGCCGCGGCCTTGGCCCACTACGACGATCTGGTGATGCACCCGCTGGTAGTGCGCAACGAGATCGAGGGATACCTCTCGGACCGCCTCCAGGAGGCCCTGTGGCGCGAGAACCTGCACTTGGTCAACGACGGCGTTGCCACCACCGCCGAGCTGGACGACTCGATCACCTATGGCCCGGGCCTGCGCTGGGCGGCCATGGGCACCAATCTCACGTTCCACCTGGCGGGCGGTGAGGGAGGCATGCGCCACATGCTGGGCCAGTTCGGACCAGCGCTGAAGCTGCCGTGGACCCGGCTACGGGCCCCCGAGCTCACCGCGGACCTGATCGAGGCGATGGCCGAGGGCTGCGAGGACCAGGCCGGGGGTCGGTCCATCGCCGAGCTTGAGCGCCAGCGGGACGACTGCCTGCTAGCGGTGATGCGGGCGCTGCGGCCCAGCGGCATCGGCGCCGGGCGCCTGATGGCCGAGCGGGAGGCCCGCATCCTGGCCGCCGGGGCCGCGGCCGAGCCGTGGGCGCCGGGCGCCGAGATCGCGGCCCCGCTGGAGCTGTACTCGGCGGTCGTGGAGCCCGACTGGGTGGACTACAACGGCCACATGACCGAGTGGGCCTTCCTGACTGTCTTCGGGTGGGCGTCCGACGCGCTGTTCCGTTACTTGGGCATCGACGAGGCCTACCGGGCTGGCGGCCACTCCTACTACACGGTCGAGACCCACCTCAGCCACCTGCGGGAGGCCTCTCTCGGCGAGCCGCTGCGGGTGACCACCCAGGTGCTGGGCAGCGACGCCAAGCGGCTGCACATCTTCCACACGATGTACCGGGGCGGCGCGGGTCGAACGGGTGACGGCGGCGAGCTGCTGTGCACCGGCGAGCAGATGCTCGTCCATGTGGACATCGCGGCCGGGCGCAGCGCGCCGCTAGCTTCCGGCCCGGCAGCCGCGGTGGCCGCGGTTACCGCAGCCCACGCTTCCGCGCCGGTGCCGCCGCAGGCCGGCAGTCGCATGGGCATCGGCTCCCGCCCCAAGAGGCCGAGCGGATAGGCAGCAGTTCATGAGGATCTTCGCAAGGCGCCGAGCGAGGCCGTGGCCCGAGCGGCCCGTGAGCGCAGCGAACAAGAGCGGGAAACAACATGCTTCACTGCGAGGCCCCGTCACCTATCCGCGGGGCCGCTGAGGACTGAGCACACAAGGAGGCAGGTTTGGACTTCTCGATTGACGACTCCCAGCAGATGGTGGTCGACACCGTGCGGGCCTTCACCGAGCGCGAGCTCGTTCCCCACGAGGACGAGGTGGAGCGCACCGGACAGGTGCGGCCCGAGCTGGTGGACGAGATCCGCGGCAAGGCCGTCGATGCGGGCCTCTACGCGGCCAACATGCCCGTCGAGCTCGGCGGGGGCGGCCTCGACGACCTGACCCTGGCCATGGCCGAGCGGGCCTTCGGGTGGACCTCCTACGCCCTGCAGTACATCGTGGCGCGCCCGTCCAACATCCTGCGGGCCTGCACCGGCGACCAGGTTGGGGAGTACCTGCTGCCCACGGTGCGAGGCGAGCGGGTGGAGTGCCTGGCCATGAGCGAGCCCGATGCCGGCTCCGATCTGCGAGGCATGGCGTGCCGGGCCGAGCGCCGGGGTGACGACTTCGTCGTGAACGGCACCAAGCACTTCATCAGCCACGCCGACTTGGCCGACTATGTGATCCTGTTCGCGGCCACCGGCACCGTCGACACCGACCGCGGCCCCCGCAAGCAGATCTCGGCGCTGTTGGTGGACTTCGACACGCCCGGCATGGAGCGGGTGCCGGGCTACAACTGCGTATCGAACCGGGGCTACCACAACTTCATCATCAACTTCGACAACGCCCGGGTGCCCGCCTCCAAGCTGCTCGGTGACGAGCACCTGGGCTTCGACGTGGCCAACGAGTGGCTGGGCAGCACCCGCCTGCAGGTGGCGGCGGTGTGCCTGGGGCGGGCCGATCGGGCCCTGTCGGTCGCCCTCGACTGGGCCGCGAACCGCAAGCAGTTCGGGCAGAAGATCGGACGGTTCCAGGGGGTGTCGTTCAAGCTGGCCGACATGCGGACCCGCCTGCTGCAGGCTGAGCTGATGACCTACCGGGCCGCCTGGCTGTCGGCTCGGGGCGAGATGACCGACGCCGACGCGGCCATGGCCAAGCTGTCGGCCACCGAGATGCTGCAGTTCGTGTCGGACGAGGCCATCCAGATTCTCGGCGGAATGGGGCTGATGGACGAGCTGCCGCTGGAGCGCATCTGGCGAGACGCCCGCGTCGATCGCATCTGGGACGGCACCAGTGAGATCCAGCGCCACATCGTGTCGCGGGACATGCTGCGGCCCCTCGGCTGCTGATTGCCGTGACGACGGCAGGCTGCGCGACTGTGAGCAAGTTGGTGCTATGACGAGTCGGCTCGATCGGCTGTTGAGGCCGCGGTCGCTTGCCTTCGTCGGGGGCGCAGTCGCCGAGTTGTCTATCGACGCCTGCCGCGCGTTCGGCTTCTCGGGGGACATGTGGGCCGTCAATGCTCGCCGGGAGCTGGGCGGCCTGCCCACTGTCGCCTCGGTGGGGGAGCTGCCGGCCGGCATCGACGCCGCCTTCGTGGGGGTGGACCGCCACGCGTCCGTCGAGGTGGTGAGTCAGCTGGCTGCCGCGGGCACCGGCGCCGCGGTGTGCCACGCCTCGGGCTTCGCCGAGACCGGCGAAGCCGGAGCGGCCCTCCAAGCGGAGTTGGTGGCCGCCGCCGCCGGAATGCCCGTGGTGGGCCCCAACTGCTACGGGATGTTGTCGGCTCCGACCGGCGCCGCGCTGTGGCCTGACGTGCATGGCCTGGCTCGCTGCGACCGCGGCATCGCCCTGCTGAGCCAGAGCGGCAACATCGCAGTGAACCTCACCATGCAGCGCCGAGGACTCGACGTCGCCTGGGTGATGACGCTGGGGAACCAGGCCGATGTGGGCATCTCAGAAGTCTTCGAGGCTGTGGTCGCCGACGAAGCAGCCACCGGAGTGGGTCTGTGCATAGAGGGGTTGGACGACGTCGAGCGCTTTGTTGCGGCCGCGGCTGTGGCTCGTTGCAGAGGTCTGCCGGTGGCGGCGCTCAAGCTGGGGGCCTCGGAGTCCTCCGGTGCCATTGCGGTGACCCACACCGCCTCGCTGGTGGGCGACGACGCCGCCTACGACGCGCTGTTCAGTCGACTGGGCATCCGGCGGGTGCAAACCCTGCCCGAACTGCTCGACACGCTGTCCGTGCTGTGCGTCCTCGGACCCCTGCGGGGCAGCCGGCTGGTGTCGTTGAGCTGCTCGGGCGGCGAGGCGGCGCTGATCGCTGACTGCAGCCAGGACCGCAAACTGAGCTTCCCGAAGTTCGCTCCCAATCACGCCGACCGGGTGGCATCCGCTCTGGACGGTCGGGACGCGGTCACTAACCCGCTCGACTACCACACGTTCATCTGGGGCGACGAGGCCCGCCTGGTCGGCTGCTTCGGCGCCGCCCTCGCGGCCGGTGCGACCGAAGCCGGTCCGGCACCGTTCGACGCCGCACTCCTAGTGCTCGACTTCCCCGCTGAGGGGCTCGACCGGTCACGCTGGTGGCCCACCCTGCAGGCCTTCGCCGCGGCCTGCGACGCCAGCGGCACTCCCGGCGTCGTGGCGGCCTCGCTGGCGGAGAACTTGCCCACCGACGCCCGCGCCCGGACCGCCGAACTGGGCCTGGCCGCATGCGGCGACATCGACACCGCCCTGTCCGCTCTTGAGGCAGCCGCCGCCTGGGGTCGGCATTCTGCTGAGCGAGACGCTTGGGCGCCGGCCCCGGCTCGCGGTGCCGGCCGCGACGTGAGGGTGCTGCCGGAGCACGAGGCCAAGCCGCATCTGGCCGCGGCGGGCGTCGCGGTCCCCGCCGGTCGGCTGGCGCCGCCCGACGAGGCGGCGGCCGCAGCCGAAGTGCTCGGATATCCGGTCGTGGTCAAGATCGCAGGCTCCGCTCATAAGACGGATACCGGCGGGGTGGTGGTCGGGCTCGCAGACGCCGCGGCGGTAGCCGCAACCGCCCGGCGCCTGGCCGCCGACGGCGACGGAACCGTGATGGTCGAGTCCTGCATCGCCGACGCCGTCGCCGAGCTGCTGGTGAGCGTGCGGTCCTCGCCCCCGGTGGGGATGCTGCTGACCCTCGGGGCGGGCGGCACTCTGGCGGAGCTGCTCGACGACACCGTCAGCCTGCTGCTGCCCGCGGCGGCCGGCGACGTGCTCGAGGCCCTGCGCAGCCTGCGGATATGGCCCCTCCTCTGCGGTCATCGGGGCCGTCCCGCTGGTGCTGTCGACGCCGTGGTCGAGGCGGTCTCTGCGCTCGGCGCGCTGGTGCGCGACGATCACAGCATCATCGAAGTCGAGATCAACCCCCTCATGGTCACGCCGTACACCGCGGTCGCCGCCGACGCGCTGATGCTCGTGGCCGAGCTCCCGGCCCATGGCTGAGGCCGCCTCCCCCGGCGCGGTGAGGGCCGTGGCCGACGGTCCGGTGCTCGAGGTCACCCTCGACCGCCCCAAGGCCAACGCCATCGACGCGGCCACGAGCCGGGAGCTCAGCCGGGTGTTCGCCGCCTTCCGCGACGACCCCGACCTCCGGGTCGCCATATTCACTGGCGCCGGTGACCGGTTCTTCTGCGCCGGATGGGACCTCAACGCCGCGGCGGAGGGCGAGGAGTTCGAGGCCGACTACGGCGAGGGCGGCTTCGGGGGCTTCGGAGAGTTGCCCCGCCTGCTCAAGCCGGTGATCGCCGCGGTCAACGGCATAGCGGTGGGCGGGGGATTCGAGATCGTTCTGGCCGCCGATCTCGTGGTGGCCGCTGAGCACGCTCGTTTCTGGCTGCCGGAGGCCTCGCTGGGGATCGTGCCCGACACCGGGTCGGTGCGCCTGCCCAGGATCCTCCCACCCGCGGTCGCCAACGAGGTCCTCTACGGGGGCCGGCGCCTCGACGCGGCCGAGGCGCGGCGTTGGGGGCTCGTCAACTCAGTGGTCGGTGCCGACGATCTCATGACCGAGGCACGCGCCCTCGCAGCCAGGGTCGTGGAGGCTGCACCGCTGCCGGTGGCCGCCATCGGGGAGATCCGCGACCGCACCCAGCACCTGCCGCTGGCCGAGGCCTTCGAACTGCTGCGCTCGGGTGAACTGGCCGCCTACGAGGCCATGCTGGCCTCCGCCGACGCCGACGAGGGCCCCAGGGCCTTCACAGAGGGCCGCGCCCCCCGCTGGCAGGGCCGCTAACCCGCTGGTCCAGGCCGCGATGCTCCGCTGGTCAGTCGCCGCCGGCCACCGGCGTGAATCGGCGGGTCCAGGCCTGGAGCAGGCGGTCGAGCACCATGGCCAGCAGCACGATGGCCAACCCGGCCACGAAGCCGGACCCCACCGAGTCGCTGCGCCTCAGTCCCTTCACCGTCTCGAGGCCCAAGCCGCCGCCTCCCACGAGTCCCGCGATCACCACCATGGCCAGCACCAGCATCACCGTCTGGTTGATGCCGGCGATGATGCTCGGAGCGGCCAGTGGCAACTGCACCTTGCGCAGCGTCTGGCCCCGGGTCGCCCCGAATGCCCTCGAAGCCTCGGTGGCCTCGCCCTCCACCTGGCGGATGCCCAGATTGGTGAGGCGGGTCGCGGCCGGCAGCGCGTACAGCACCGAGGCGATGATCCCCGGAACCCGCCCCACGTTGAACATGATGATCACCGGCACGAGCAGCACGAAGCTGGGGATGGTCTGCAGGAAGTCGAGCACCGGCCTGAGCAGCCGCTCGAACCGGTCGTTGCGAGCGGCCAGAACGCCGAGGGGAATGCCGCACAGGATCGCCATGACCACCGCCACGATGACCTGGGCCAGAGTGTCCATGGACAGCGTCCACATCCCGAGGAACCCCAGACCGGCAACGCAAGCCGTGCAGAACGTGGCCAGCGTCGGTCCCCCCAGCCGCCACCCGGCCAGCGCCACCGCCAGCAGCACCACCGGCCAGGCCAGGTCGGAGCTGAGCAGCTCGCGCAGCGGCGTGACCGCGTAAATGGTGATGGAGTCGCTGAACCAACCGGTCCCGAACCAGGTTCCGCCGATCTCGTAGAGGTTGTCGCGGACCCAATCGACCAGGGCGTCGATTGCGGACGCGAACGAGATAGAGATCGCTCCCGGGAACTCGGACCTCCCGACCGCCACGCCCACCACCGCCCCGACCACGAGCAGCGCGCCTCCGAGCACCCGGCGAGGATGGCGGCCCAGCGCGGCCACCTCCAGCTTCTGGCCCAAGGGAAGGGCCAACAGGTTGCCCGCTCGGCACAGGCCCCGGTCGGCCGCGGCGAGCGCGCCCTCAACCCAGCGGACCGCGGCGAGATGCTCCAGGGAGTCGGGCAGCAGCCGCAGCCGGTGGCGAGCGCTCAGCCCCGCGACCCCGTGGGTGACGCGATCCATGATCATGGCCAGCACGACGATGGCCAGCCCGGCCTCCAGCGCACGGCCCACGAACAGCCCTCGCAGCGAGACCAGCACCACCTGACCCAACCCGCCCGCACCGATGAGGGCCGCGATCACGACAATGCTCAGTGCCATCATGATGGTCTGGTTGATGCCGGTTAGCACGCTTGGCAGCGCCAGCGGGAATTGGACCTTCCGCATGGTCTGCCGGGGCGTGGCCCCGAACATCTCGGCAGCCTCCACCGTGGCGACGGGCACGGCCCGTATGCCCAGGTCAGTGAGCCTGATAACCGGCGGGAGCGAGTACACCACCGTGGCGATGATGGCCGGCACCCGGGCCACGCCGAACAGGAGTACCACCGGGATCAGGTACACGAAGGCGGGCAGGGTCTGCATGGCGTCGAGCACCGGCCGCAGCGTCTGCTGGGCACGGTCGTAGCGGGATGAGGCGATTCCCACCGGCACGCCGATGGCCACCGAGATGGCCACGGCCACCGTCATGAGGGCCACTGTCTGGATGCTCTCCTCCCAAAGGCCGATGGCGCCGAAGTACATCACTCCGACAGTGGTGAGCAGTCCGGCCCGCATACCCAGCACGGAGGCGGCCACCATGGCGGTTGCCCCCGTCACCACGTACCACGGCAGCCAAAGCAGGATGCGCTCGACGGTGCGCAGGGCCCAGTCGATGGCGTCGCTGACCGGGTTGAAGAAGAACGAGAAGCTCCAGTGGGTGGTCTGGTTGTTGATCACCCAGCGGCGGGCATCGTCGATCCAATCGGCCAGTCCAATGGTCCAGGATTCCGGGAACCCCTCCACCGAGCCGAGTGCGATCTGGGCCGCCACGATCGCGGCCACCCCGACGACGAGCCCTCCGCCGGAACGGAGCCGCCTCCGGCGGTCGAGGGCGAGCCGGGCCTCGACCTCGCTGGCGACCGGGGACGGAGCGGTGGCCGGTACTGTCGCAGTCACAGCCGGTCGGCGGACCCGTCGTTCGTGGGCACCCTGTTGCTGGAGCGCTCGCCCAATAGGGCGGCCACCTGCGCACGGTCCACCGCCCCGACCACCTCGCCCTGTTCGTTGGCTACCCACACCTCGTTCGGGCTGGCCAGCAGCCGGGGCAGTATGTCGTCGAGGACTGCGCTGAGGCTCACGGGCTCTCCAACCTGGGTCTCGCGGTCGAGGGGCCGCATCACCGAGCCGACGGTGATTACTCTGGTCTTCGGGGCGTCCTCGGTGAACTCGCGCACATAGTCGTCAGCCGGCGACGAGACGATCTGCTCGGGCGTGCCGACTTGCACGAACTCACCGTCCTTCATGATGGCGATGCGGTCGCCGAGCTTCAGGGCCTCATGGAAGTCGTGGGTGATGAAGACGAGGGTGCGCCGCATCCCGGCTTGGAGGGATAGGAGCTCATCTTGCATGTCGCGGCGGATGAGCGGGTCAAGCGCTGAGAACGGCTCGTCGAAGAAAAGGATTTCGGGCTCCACGCACAGCGCTCGGGCCAGTCCCACCCGCTGCTGCATGCCGCCCGACAGCTGCTGCGGGAAGTGGTCGGCCCAGCCGCTCAGCCCCACCGCCGACAAGACTTCCAGGGCTCGCTCGTAACGGTCCGCCTTGGGCACTCCCTGGATCTCGAGGCCGAACGCGACGTTGTCGAGCACGGTTCGGTGCGGGAACAGTCCGAAATGCTGGAACACCATCGACAGGCGGCTACGCCTTAGCTCTCTGAGCTCATGGTCGTCTAGGTCCCCGATGGGCGTGCCGTCGATCTCCACGGTCCCGCTGGTTGGTTCGATCAGCCGGGACAGGCAGCGGATCAGGGTCGACTTGCCCGAGCCGGAGAGTCCCATGACAACAAAGGTCTCGCCGCGCTGGACTGAGAACGTCGCGTCCCGAACCGCCACCAGGCAGCCGGTGCGATCCACCACGTCCTGCCGGCTGGCGCCTTCATCGAGCAGCGCCCTGGCCGCGGCGAGGTCCTCGCCGAACACCTTGGTAATTCCGGTGCATACCAGCGGCGCCACCATTTCGGTCCCGGCCCGGGCCGTGTCATCTGCGGAGTCAGCGAGCACCCGCGCATGTTAGGCGCCGCCGCTTTGTTCTGACGGCCCTTGAAGACGTCTGTGAGCAACGCGGCGGCTCATGTGCTAGAAATAGATGGCTATTAGTCGGCCGCGTAGCAGGGCGCGGCCACAGACAATTAACTGGGAGGGGACACCCGATGCGGAAGTCTTTCTGGAAGCTCGCGGCTGGCGTAGCTGTGCTCGGCCTGCTGGCCGGAGCGTGTAGCGGCGACGACGGAGCGGACGAGATCACCACGATCAAGCTCGTTGCCAACCCGTGGAACGGTTCGGCCGCCAACATCGAAGTGGCCAAACAGCTGCTCGAGAACGAGCTGGGCTACACGGTCGAGGTAACCGACCTCGACGAGAACGCGCAGTGGTCGGCGATCAACACCGGCGAACTGCACGCGTCGCTCGAGGTCTGGCCGTCGGGTCACGCCGAGAACCGGACCGACTTCATCGACAACCCCGAGGGCAACGTGGTCGACGCCGGCCTGTTGGGCCCCATCGGCAAGATCGGCTGGTGGATGCCCGCCTACATGGTTGAGCAGTATCCCGCGCTGGCCACCGCGGACGGCTTCAAGGATGCCGAGCTGGCCGGTTTGTTCGCCACGGCAGAGACGGGAGACCTCGGGCAGATCCTGCACGGCGACCCGAGTTGGGTGACCTTCGAGCAGGACATCATCGACGATCTCGGGTTGCACCTTGAGATCGTCTACGCCGGTTCCGAGGAGGCGCTGCTGGCTGCATTTGACGGGGCCTTCGCCCGAGATGAGCCAGTGCTGTCGTACTTCTGGACGCCGCACTCGGCGTTCAACACGTTCGATCTCGTCGAGTTGGAGCTGCCCCCGGAGTACTACCCGCCAGACGGTCTCTTCAAGATCGTCTGGGCTGGACTCGAGGAGGGGGCTCCCGCGGCTTGGACGCTTCTGCACAACTTCAACTACACGACCGCCGACCAGGTGTCGATGCTGGCCGCGATCGAGGGAGAGGGCAAGAGCGTCGAGGAGGCCGCAGCGGACTGGATCGCTGCCAACGAGGCCACTTGGAGCGCCTGGGTCCCGTCGTAGCCGGTGCTCGGTTGGGGCTAGCTGCAGCTAGCCCCGGACATTCTTGAGAGGGACCGGGGCTGCGGCTCCGGTCCCTCTCCGCGTGCGCACCGCCGAGCGCGAGCAGTCTCGGGATTCAGCCGGCGCCGCGGCCGAAGTCGAAGGCGGCGATCTCGGCCATCTGCTCGCCTAGCAGCGCGATGGCGGTCTCGAAGAGCAGCTTGCCCTCCTCCTCGTTCGCGCCGGTCGGGTCGCCGATGTGGCCGTCGGGCCCGAAATCGTTGGACAGCCAGCCGAAGGAGGCCAGTCCACCGAAGCGCACATGGCGGTTGGCGGCCAGTCCGTCGGGAACCGCCCGTTTCGCACGCTCCAGATGCACCAGGTGGGGACGCAGGTGCATGAACACCGACGTCTCCCTGTGCCCGCCGTGGATGCCCATGCCCAACTCGGCCTCGGGTGACGCGCCGCCGTGGTCCGCGGGCACGAACGGATGAACGAGGAAGGTCATCAGCCCGTACGCGAGTCGGATCTCCCGGCAGGCCACGTTGAGCAGAGCCGAGTTGCCGCCGTGGCCGTTGAGGAACACCAGGCGCTGCGCCCTGGTGGCCGCCACGCTGCGGCCGATGTCTCGCAGCACCGCC
>JAKZWH010000287.1:0-8811 GCA_047515615.1 Acidimicrobiales bacterium
GACGCCGTCGGCGTTGACCCACAGTCCCTCAGGGTCGGGACGGCTCCAGCCTTCTGCCGTGAGCAGCCCCTCGACGGCGTCCATGTCTTGGCGGTAGCGGGCGAAGTCGGCTGCGCACCAGTCCCCGAAGGCCGGGTTCCACCCCGCGCACTGCAGCACCACGGGATCGTCGATGATCGGACCCAGGGCGACATCGGCGATCCGCTCCCGGTCCAGCGAGTAGGCCAGGGCCTGGCGAACATTCGTGGTGAGCTCGAAACGGCGGTCCGGGGCGATCTGGTTGATCCAGAGGCCCTCGATGAAGGTGCCCGCGCCCGACACGAACGTCAGGGGCGGGCCGAGACGCTCCTTGGCGCCGGGAAACGGCTGGGGGAAGGCGGCCATTGCTTCGCCCGTCTGCAGGGCAACGATCTCGGTGTCGGTGTCCTCGCGGGGGACCATCACCACCCGGTCCACCAGCGGCATTCGCTCGAGCTCCCAGTAGTTCTCGTTGGGGACCAGGATGTGTTGTTCCTGGCTCCAGGACTCCTGGCGCCAGGGTCCTCCCGAAATCGGAATCGAATCGTTCCAGTAGTCGGAGATGTCGGTCTCGCCCTCGAATGCGTGGGCGGGCAGGATCCCGCCGAACAGGGTGCGCCAGGGCGCGTAGGGCTCGGAGAACGTGACGATTGCGGTCTGGGGATCGTCGTGGTTCACGTCGGTGATCAGGTCGTAGCCGATGGTGTTGAGCGAGCCCTCGGTGTCGAGAACCGCCCGCCACGTGAACCACACGTCGGTGCTGGTGATCGGCGTCCCGTCGCTCCAGCGGGCCTCACCGTTGAGCCGGTAGGTCACGGTGAAGGTGCCGTCGGCGCGACGCACCACTGCACCGTTGTCTGGCGACGGGGCTTCCGCAAGCAGTGGCGAGGCTCGCAGAACATTGCGCTCGTCGTACTCCATGAGCGACGGCTGCACATGCACGAGAACCGACCACAGCAGCCATGTGGCGTTGGCGCAGGACGTGATCGGGTTGAGGCATTCGGGCCATTGCTCCACGGCCAGCACGATCTCCCCGCCGGGCCGCTCCGGGGCGCCCGTGGCCTCGGCGCTCTCAGTGCCTGGTTCGGGGGAGCCCGCTCCGTCTACGCCCTCAGCGCTGGTGGCGCCGTTCGCCGAGCCTGCGGAGTCTCCGGAGCTTCCGACGCCGTCCCCCGAGCCGCCGCACGCGCCGGCCATCAACGCGAGGACCGCTACCAGCCCCCAGCACAGCCGGTGGCGGCTCGCCCGTCGCGTTCTCACGAGTCCGAACAATAGGCGCGACGGCAACAGTGGCATCAATCATTGGAGTCCGGACGGCAGACCGCTAACGGCGGCGGGGGCGGCGCAGCAGGTGGGCGGCGACCGCAGAGGCCCTCACCGGCCAGGGATCGAACTGGCCCTGTTCCTCCACCGGCAGTGGAGGCTGCACGAACATGCGGTACACGACGTACAGCGCGATCACGATGTGGGCCGCGACCAGCACCGCGAAGTACGCCCACGACGCGATCACCGCCATGAGAGCTCCGCCCAGGGTCGGCCCCAACACTGCGCCGACCCCGCTGACTCGCACCAGCGAGGCGCTCGCTCCGGTCAGTTGCGCCGACGAGACGCTGTCGGCGGTTGTGGCCACCGCCAGCGAGTACAACGGGAAGGTCGAGCCGCCGTGGACGAACATCAGCAGAAGCGACAGCGGCGACCCCGGCTCCACCAGCAGGTGCAGGCCCGCGGAACCGGCGGCGGTGACCGCTACGACCAGGATCACGTAGCGGCGGGGCACCCGGTCGGAGGCGCTCCCGACGAGCCACTGAAGCACCACCGACCCCACGATCGGCGACACGACGAACAGCGAGATCCGGGTGTTCGGCAGTCCCTCGGTGGCGGCGTAGAACGCTCCGAGACCCATGAGGCAGCCCTGCGAGACCCCGACCCAGAATGCCGTAAGCATCCCAAGGGGCACGATCTTGATGAGGTTGCGCAGCGAGATCGGCTCGGGCACAACCAGAGGCGGTGCGGTGGACGCCGAAAGCGACACCGGCACCAGTGCGAACGAGATCAACACGGAGGACAGCACGAACAGCTTGAACCCTCCGGGATCGGCGATGTTGAGCATCAGCTGGCCGGCGCCCATCCCGCCCATCGTCACGATCATGTAGCGCGACAGCATCCGGCCGCGGGTGGCGTTGGTGGCCATGTCGTTGAGCCACGACTCGACGGTCACCAGGATGCCGGCCAGGCACATCCCGTAGGTGAACCTTAGAAACGTCCACCACAGCGGATGTATCCAGATCAGGTGCATGATCGCGGAGGCTGAGCCCATCGCGGCCAGCGCTGCGAACACTCTGATGTGGCCGACGGTGGCGATGAAGTGCTCGGCTGCCTTGGTCCCGAAAAGGAAGCCCGCGAAATAGCCGGCCATCACCAGGCCGGTCACGATTAGTCCAAAGTCCTCCGACTCCGCGCGTACTCCCAGAGTGACGCGTAACAGCCCGTTGCAGGCCATGACCAGGACTACGCCGGCCAACAGCGACCTGACCGCTCCGAGACGGTCGCCGCGCAACTCGAACCAGGGGCCGCCCGCCAGCCGGTCGTCGCCGGGTTCGGGCCGCACCACCGCGCCGGACGCCACGGCGGGATCGTACCGACGCGCCGGGATGACACCGCGTCACTCGCGTGTGACATTTGTCGCAGAGCGACCGGGCCGACCGTGCGGCCTTACGGGAGGCTCGACGGGGTTGCATCAGGCGCGGGGCCGGACCTGCTCCATAAACGCAGACCGTCGAGGTCAGGCTCCGGCCAGCGCCTCCGCGATGGCTCGGCGGACCGGGATCGGGCTCTCAATCTGCAGGAAGTGGCCGACCCGGTCAAGGTAGACGGTGCGAGCGTCACCGAATGCCTCGATCATCCCGGCGGCCCGCTTGTTCGGGGTCAGCTTGTCCTCGCGGCCCAGCACCAGCGTCACCGGGCACTGCACCCGGGCCGCGGCGGTCTCGGCGCCGTCGTAGCCGTTGCAGGCGGCCAGGTCTTTGGCCAGAACGCCCGGCGGTGCCCGATCCAGCAGCGAGGTGTTGCCCCCGATGAGCCACATCCCCGGCGAGGCGTGTCCCCCGGTGTGGGCCCGGCTGCCGATGCCCCAGGAAGTGATGAGCCGCCCGGCCACCGGATCGTCGGCGTCGGCCGCGGCTTGCAGCGCCGGGTGCACGGGCATCGCACCGGCTGTGCCCAAGAGCACCAGCGACCGGGCCACCTCGGGCCGCTGGGCCGCCGCCTCCAGCACGACGAAGGTCCCCATCGAGTGGCCCACCAAGTGGGCGGGCGCCAGCTGCAGCGCCTCGATGGCACCGGCCAGCCACGCCCCCATCTCCTCGATGCTTCCGAGCGCGGGTCCGTCGGTGCCGCCGTGGCCGGGCAGGTCCACAGCCGCGGCCCGGAAGCCGTGGTGCGCGATCCAGCGAGTCTGGAGCTGCCACACGGTGCGGTCGCCGCCCGCGCCGTGCACCAGCACCACCGTCGGCTCGTCTCCGTCGAGGCTGCGGCCCCCGGTGGCGCAGCGGACGACGCGCCCGTCGATCAGCGCCTCCACGCCACTCCGATCCTGCCGGCCCGCCGCCGACCGATCCGCGTCTGCGCGCCGCCCGATCCCTCCAACCCGATTCCTCGAGGTCCCCCGCCGCGCGTCCGCTATCGCTGGGAGGCCTTGAGGGCCCGCTCCAGGTCCTCGATGATGTCGCGGGGATCCTCGAGCCCGACCGAGATCCGCACCAGGTCCTCCCCCACCCCGGCCGCGGCCAGATCCTCGGGCGACATTTGCTGGCGGGTGGTGCTGGCCGGATGGATCACCAGCGTCTTGGCGTCGCCCACGTTGGCCAGATGCGACGCCAGGCGGACCGCGGATATGAACTTGGCCCCGGCGTCGCGCCCGCCCGCGATGCCGAAGCTCAAGATGGCTCCGGTCCCCCGCGGGTAGAGGCGGCCGGCCAGTTCGTGGTCGGGGTGGTCCGGCATGGACGGGTACTTCACCCAGCCAACCGCGTCGTTGGCGGCCAGCGCCTCGACCACCGCCTCGGTGTTGGTCACATGGCGCTGCATCCGCAGCGGCAGCGTCTCGACGCCCTGGAGGATCTGGAAGGCGTTGGCCGGGCTCATGCAAGCCCCGAAATCGCGCAGACCCTCGGCCCGAGCCCGGCTTATGAAGGCGCCGGGGCCGAACTCGTCGCTGAAGGTGATGCCGTGATAGCCGGCGTAGGGCTCCGTCAGCGTGGGAAACAGGCCCGAGGCGTCCCAGTCGAAGTGGCCGCCGTCGACGAGCACGCCTCCGAGAGCCACGCCGTGTCCGCCCAGGAACTTGGTGGCCGAGTGCATCACGATGTCGGCGCCGTGCTCGAAGGCCTGGATGAGGTACGGCGTCGAGAAGGTGGCGTCCACCATCAGGGGCAGGCCGCGTTCGTGGGCCACGGCGGCCACCGCTTCGATGTCGAGGACCTCTATGCCGGGATTGCCGAGCGTCTCCGCAAAGACGAGCCGGGTGTCGGCGCCGATGGCGGCCGCGAAGTCGTCGGGGCGGCGGGGGTCCACGAAGGTCGTAGAGATGCCGAAGCGGCGCAGGGTGAGGTTGAGCATGTTGTGGGTGCCGCCGTAGATGTTGCGGCTGGCCACGATGTGGGCGCCCGAGCCCATGAGGGTGGCCACGGCCAGGAAGAACGCAGCCTGGCCGCTGGCGGTGGCCACCGCTCCCACTCCCCCCTCGAGGGCTGCGACCCGCTCCTCGAGCACGGCCACGGTGGGGTTGGAGATCCGCGAGTAGATGTGGCCGGGTATCTCGAGGTTGAACAGCCCGGCGGCGTGGTCGGTGTCCTCGAAGGAGTACGAGGTGGTGAAGTAGATGGGCACGGCCCTGGCGCCAGTGGACGGGTCGCTGTGCTGGCCGGCGTGCAGGCTCAGGGTGTCGAATCGCAGGAAGTCGGGCTCAACCACACCGCCGAGCCTACGCGCCGACACGCGTCGAGGCCCTGGCCGTATCGGCTGGGGGACACCGACCTTGGCAGGGCCTCGAGTTCTCGGGGGTCTCAGCCCCCTATGGGTGATCGTTGGGCCGGCCCAGTAGGGCCCGGCAGGCTCGTCAGTGGCAAGCCCTATAGGGTCGGGCGGCCGCGGAGCCGGCGACCCGGATCAGGCCCTCGGCCACGCCTACGGCATAGCCCGGGCCCAGCGCGTCTCGCCACACCGTTGAGGGGTTGGTCTTGGTTTCGTAGCGGGGAATTGGTCTCATTCTGCTCCTCCTCTGCCTCTATGCGCCGCTTCGTCGGCGTTGGATTCATTCTCTCGCCAGAGGCACCGAATTGCAATGAATCACGGGTCAGAAGGGGTGTGAATTACGTCACATCGACCGCGTCGCCGGCCTTGTAGAAGTCCACCGGCTCGGCGGGCAGCGGGGTGTTGCCGCAGATCAGGTCGGCGGCCTTCTCGGCCAGCATCATCACCGGCGCGTAGATGTTGCCGTTGGTGACGTACGGCATCGACGAGGCGTCAACCACCCGCAGCCCCCTGGTGCCGTGAACTTCCAGGGTGTCGGGATGCAGTGCCGAGTCGTCGCCTAGGCCCATGCGGGCGGTGCAGGAGGGGTGCAGAGCGGTCTCGGCGTCGCGGCGCACCCAGTCGAGGACCTCGTCGTCGGTGCTCACTTCGGGTCCGGGCGACACCTCCCCGCCGTTGAACGGGTCCATGGCGGACTGGCTGAGGATGTTGCGGGCGTGGCGCACCGCCTCCACCCACTCCCGGCAGTCCTCGTCGGTGGACAGGTAGTTGAACTGCAGCGCCGGCTTGACGCGGGGGTCGCCCGAGACGATGTGTACGGTGCCGCGGGAGTTGCTGTACATCGGCCCGACGTGCACCTGGTAGCCGTGGCCGCCCTCGGGCACCGAGCCGTCGTAGCGGATGGCGATGGGCAGGAAGTGGAACATCAGGTTGGGGTAGGCGACGTCGTCGTTGCTGCGGATGAAGCCGCCCGCCTCGAAGTGGTTGGTGGCCCCCGGGCCCCGCCGGGCCAGCCACTGCAGCCCGATCAGGGGCATGCGCCACTTCGCCAGGTGCGGCTGCATCGACACGGGCTGCTTGCAGGAGTACTGGATGTACACCTCCAAGTGGTCCTGCAGGTTGGCCCCCACCGCGGGCACGTCGGCAACCACGTCGATGTCGTGGCGAGCCAGCAGGTCGGCTGGGCCGACTCCGGAGAGCTGCAGCAGTTGGGGCGAGTTGATGGAGCCGCCGCAGCAGATCACCTCGCCGGCCTGCACGGATTGGGTGCGGCCGCCCTTGACGTATTCCACGCCCGTGGCCCGGGTGCCCTCGAAGAGGATCCTCGTGGTGAAGGCACGGGTGGCGAGGTGCAGGTTGCGCCGGCCCAGCACGGGATGCAGGTAGGCCCGGGCCGCGCTGAGGCGGCGGCCCCGGTGAACGTTGCGGTCGAAGGCGGCGAAGCCCTCCTGGCGGTAGCCGTTGACGTCGGTTGTGCGAGGGTGGCCCGCCTGCTCGGTGGCCTCCAGGAAGGCCTCGAACAGCGGGTTGAGGGCCGGTCCGCGTTCCAGCACCAGCGGACCGTCGCCGCCGCGGTACTTGCCGCGGGTCCCGTCTGGGCCGCTGTGGTCATCGCCGGCCAGGCAGTTCTCCATGCGCTTGAAGTAGGGAAGGCAGTGGGCGTAGTCCCAGTTCTGCATGCCCGGATCGGCGGCCCAGCGCTCATAGTCGAGGGGGTTGCCCCGCTGGAAGATCATGCCGTTGATGCTCGAGGACCCGCCCAGCACCTTGCCCCGGGCGTGGTAGACGCGGCGGCCGCCCATGTGGGGCTCGGGCTCGGAGGTGTACTGCCAGTCGTAGAAGCGGCTGCCGATAGGGAACGCCAGGGCCGCGGGCATGTGGATGAACACGTCGAAGCGCCAGTCCCGCCGGCCGGCCTCCAGCACGAAAACCGACGTGGAGGAGTCGGCGCTGAGCCGGTTCGCGAGGGCGCATCCGGCCGAGCCACCGCCCACGATCACGTAGTCGTAGTGGCGGTCGTGATCTGCCATGGTCACCTCGCGAACTCGCACCGGGACGCCTACCAGTCCCCCGCCGTGCAACAATCGCGACCCTACCGGTGTCGGAGGACAACTACGGAGGACTGCTGTGAACGAGACGGCCCAGCCTGCGGGGGCGTCGCTGCCCTCGGGCCACTGCCTGTGCGGCGGGGTGAGCTACGAGGTGCACGGCCCGATCCGCCAGGTCTGGAACTGCCACTGCTGGCGCTGCCGCCGCTGGACGGGCCATTACATGGCGGGGACGGGATGCAAGCGCTCCGACCTCAGACTCGTGTCGGACGCCACCCTGGCCTGGCACCGCCCTGCCGACGATCCCAACGTGGCCTACGGCTTCTGCCGGGAGTGCGGCGGATCAGTGTTCTGGAAGGTAATTGAGGGTCCGCCGGACCAGACCGACCACATCGCCATCTGCGCCGGCACCCTGGACCTGCCCACGGACCTGCACACCGAGCGGGCCCTGTTCACCGAGGACGCCGCCGACTACCACAACCTCGACCCGGAAGTGGAGGCCTGGGACCGGGAGTAACCCTGCCTCGATCCCAACCTCGAGGCCCTAGAGCCCCTGCGGATCGGCCGCGAATCGTGGCCGCAAGACGACGTCGACAGCGAGGCCATGGCCCGAGCGGCCCGTGAGCGCAGCGAACACGAGCGGGAAACACAACACCTCACAGCGAGGCGTTCACTGCCTATCCGCGCACCCCGGAGGCGGATAGGGCCTCTGACCTGCGGAAATGTCGAGCGGCCATGTTTCAGGTACCACTCGCGCTACACACTCAATCAGCCCGTGCCAAGGCGTGCCAAGGCGTGCCATGATGCGCCACCTACGAACCTTGGATGTTCCCGACATGAGACCTACGAACACTCCTTGGCCGGGGGCGTCTGCGCGTCTACAGCGCTTCGCCAGCGGCGAGGCGGCGTCGGCACGGGCGGCACAGCCACCGCAGCGGCCCAGCCCCCGGCGCGTGGGGGTCGTGGCCGAGCGGGTCGCCGCAGTCTCGGCAACTCTCAGACACGGGCGCGAGACACAGGCACCGGCTCCCCGCTGCCATCGGGGCGGATCGTCACCATGCGCCCGTACAGCGGGGCGAGCAGAGCCGCCGCGAACACGATGACGGTCTCGGGGCAGTCGTCAGCGGTGGCGAGTCTCTCAGCGATGCGCAACGCGGCCGACATCAGCCGCTGTCGTCGGCGAGCAGCCCGGACGTGGCGAGCGCCTCGGACACGGCGACGCCTCCGGCGACCAGCTTCTGGAACGTGGCCGCGCGGGCTTGGAGGTCGAGCGGGTAGCCGTCAAACTTGAGCGCCACCGGGGTCTCCAGCCGCATCGTCAACTCGTGGGCCAGCAGCCGGGCCAACGGCCGCACGGTGCCCATGTGCCAGCGTCGGAGCGCTTCGCGTTGGGCGGTGCCGTCGCTGTCGCTGAACAGGCTCACCGAGGCCCCTGGTGAGTGGCGGGAGGGAACCTCCCCTTTACCTTGTTGAGCGGCTCTGGCGTGGCAGTGTCGGGGCTGGTTGCTCGCCGCGGCGGGTAGGGCTGTATCCCCCTGTCACATAGATGGCCCGGGAGGTGTTGCCGCCCGCTGCGGTCGGGTGCCTGGGACCTCTGACAGGGACATGCCCTCGGGGCTGGACGTAAAGTGGTTGAGGCGCAGGCGCCGGGAGCATCCGACTGAGAATGTCCCCGGACCCAAGGAGTTCCGCCATGCAAGAACCCGACTGCGTC
>JAKZWH010000288.1:0-3442 GCA_047515615.1 Acidimicrobiales bacterium
TTCGTTCCCGGCGAGGCAAACTCGATCGGGTTCGAGGACTTGGTGACGATCCAGGACCACGAGTTCCTCGCGGCGGTGGCCGAGGGCCGTCCGCACTCCGCGGGGATGGAGCAGGCGCTGGCCTACGTGAGCGTGCAGGCAGCGCTGCTGCGCAGCTGGGAGACCGGCGCTTGGACCGACGTGGTGTCGGTGCGAATCGACTGACAGCGACGGGGAGGCGAGGCCGGCTGTGGACACAATCAAGCTGACGACATCGGGGGCGGTGGTCAGGTACCTGGCGGCCCAGCGCATCGAGGTTGACGGTGCGGTGGTGCCGCTGTTCGCGGGCGTGTTCGCGATATTCGGCCACGGCAACGTGACATGCCTCGGCCATGAGCTCGAGCAGGCCCAGGACCGGCTGCCCACGTGGCGGGGCCAGAACGAGCAGGGCATGGCCCTGGCCGCCTGCGGCTTCGCGAGGGCCTCCAAGCGGCGCCGGATCATGGTCGCAACCAGCTCCATCGGACCGGGCGCCACCAACATGGTCACCGCGGCCGCGGTTGCGCTGGCCAACCGGTTGCCGCTGCTGCTGCTGTGCGGCGACACGTTCGAGCATCGCATCGTGGATCCGGTGCTGCAGCAGGTGGAGCACTTCGGCGCGCCCTCCACCACCGTCAACGACGCCTTCCGGGCCGTGGTGCGCTACTGGGACCGCATCACCACCCCCGAGCAGGTGATGCAGTCGCTGCCCCATGCCCTCAACACCATGCTCGACCCCGGCGACTGCGGCCCGGCCTTCATCGCACTGCCGCAGGACGTGCAGGCCCAGGCCTACGACTATCCGGTCCGGTTCTTCGACGAGACGGTGCACTGCATCCGCCGTCCCCGCCCGGACACGGGCGAGCTGCGGCGGGCCGCGGCCGCGCTGGCCGGCGCCGAGCGGCCCCTGATCATCGCGGGCGGAGGGGTGCGCTGGTCGCTGGCCGAGGAGCAGCTTGCCGCCTTCGCCGAGGCGCACGCAATCCCCGTGGTAGAGACCACCGCGGGACGGACCTCGCTGACGGCCCGCCATCCGCTCAACTGCGGACCCATCGGGGTGACGGGATGCGTCTCGGCCAACGCCATGGCCGCGGAAGCCGACGTGGTACTGGCCGTGGGCACGAGAATGCAGGACTTCACCACCGGTTCCTGGACAGTGTTCGGTGACGAGTCCGCGAAGATCGTCGGGCTCAATGCGGCTCGCTTCGACGCCACCAAGCACCTGTCGCTGCCGCTGGTGGCCGACGCCCGCGAAGGACTGGAGGAACTCGGCGCAGCATTGGTCGACTATCGGGCGCCCGACGGCTGGTCGGCGATGGCCGCGTCCGAGACGGCGCAGTACCACGCCTACATCGACAAGATCGCCGCGCCGGTCGCGATCACCTCGGCCATCGAGGACGGGTCGTCTGACCCGCACGCCGAGCTGCCGACCTACGCCCAGGTGGTGGGCGCGGTGGACCGGGCCGCCACCGCCTCCACCTATGTGGTCGCCGCGGCTGGCGGCCTGCCGGGGGAGCTGGTCAGCGGCTGGCGGGCCCAGGGGACTCACTCCTTCGACTGCGAGTACGGCTACTCGTGCATGGGCTATGAGATCTCGGGCGCGTGGGGGGCCAAGATGGCCATGCCGGATCGCGAGGTGGTGGTGCTGGTGGGCGATGGCTCCTATCTGATGATGAACAGCGACCTCTACAGCACCGTGCTCACCGGGCACAAGCTCATCGTGGTCGTGTGCGACAACGGCGGCTACGCAGTGATCGACCGGCTCCAGGTGAACCAGGGCGGCGCGTCGTTCAACAACCTGTTCGCCGACTGCCGCACCGAGCGCCTGGTCGCGGTGGACTTCGCGGCCCACGCGGCCGCCATGGGCTGCGAGACCGAGACGGTTCGCACAGTCGGGGAGCTCGAGTCGGCCATCGCGCGGGCCCGGGCGGCGGACCGCACCTATGTGATCGCCCTCAAGACCCATCCCCACCGCTGGACCGAGGGCGGCTCGTTCTGGGAGGTGGGCGTGCCCGAGGTGAGCACCAGCGCGTCGGTGAGAGACGCCCGTGACGCGATGGACGCGGGCCGCTCCTCTCAGCGAGTGGGCTGGTGAGCAAGGTGGTCGGGCGAGACGAGCGAGACTCGGCAGTCGGGTCGGGAGGGACGCGGGGCGTGGTCGAGAGAGACGAGCGAGACAGGAGAGCGTCATGGTGAGCGAGTCGAGTGCGTCCGGATCGTTCTCCGGCGGGATCGCGCTGATAACCGGCGGCTCCCAGGGACTCGGCTACGCAGTGGCTGAGCGCCTAGCCGCCGAGGGTTCGGCTGGGCTGCTGCTCGTGGGCCGCGACCGAGCCAAGGGCGAGGCGGCCGCGGCGTCGCTGCGGACACAACAGTGCCGGGCTGTGTTCGTGGCCGCGGATCTTGCACGCACCGATGCCTGCGAGGCGGTGATCGCGGCCCTCGACAACACGTTCGGCACCTGCGACACCTTCGTGAACTGCGCAGCGGTCACCGATCGGGGCTCGGTGTGGGACGCCACGCCGGAGCTGTGGGACGCCATGCTGGCCGTCAACGTGAAGGCGCCGGGCCTGCTCAGCCAGGGTGTGGCGAGGATCATGGCCCGAGAGTCCGTCGCGGGCACCATCGTGCTCATCGGCTCGATCGCGGGCCGGGGCGGCCCGCCCAAGCTGCTGCCGTACTCCACCTCCAAGGGCGCTCTGGTGGCGATGACCCGCAACCTGGCCTTCGCGCTGATGCGCCACCGGATACGGGTGAACCTGCTGTGCCCGGGATGGATGGACACCCCCGCCGAGGACATCGTGCAGCGGACTTTCGACGGAGCCATCGACGGATGGCTGGAGCGAGCCGAGGCCGAGATGCCCTTCGGCCGGCTCATCAAACCCGCCGAGATCGCTCGGACCATCGTGCATCTGGCCACGGCCGACTCCGGGATGATGACCGGAGCGGTGGTGGAGTGGGACCAGACCGTGCTGGGGGCGGGCGACTCGGTGTTCCCCGGACCGGAATTGGGTCCCCGGCCGGCTGAGTCGGGAGCGCAGCCATGACGACGATCCTGCGCGACTACGGCCACACCGGACCGGAATTGGGCCTGGAACTGTTGACCGGAGATGCCGCAGTGATCGCGACCGTCCGCGACTACGGCCACACCGGACCGGAATTGGGCCTGGAACTGTTGACCGCGGAGATGCCGCCGTGACCGCAACCGTCCGCGACTACGGCCTCACCGGAGCGGACTCGCGGCGGGCGGCAGATCTCGGCCTGATTGAAGCCGAGTGGTTCCGCCCGCCGATCGATCCTGAGCGGCTGCGGGCTCTGCAGGTCCGCACGAACACCCGGGCGGCCCGCGACACGATCATCTGGCTCGGCCTGCTGGCCCTCTTCGGCTATGTCGCCTTCCGAGCCCTGGGCTCGTGGTGGGCTG